>NZ_JAKUGE010000034.1:0-54875 GCF_022663795.1 Bacillus cereus group sp. BfR-BA-01349 | reverse complement strand
ACTTCACGGCCTTTCCCCGATAGAATATCGGGAAAAGGCCGTGGCATAATACTCTTTTTATTACTGTCTACTTGACAGGGAGATGACCAGAAGGTTGATATGGTGTCTCTTTTTTATGACCCCGGAGAGGCTCGAACTCACGACCTCCACCCTGTCAAGGTGGCGCTCTCCCTGCTGAGCTACGGGATCCCAACTATAAATATTACGACCAGCAATATGTTTTCATTCATATAATAAGATAATTTTTATAATTTATTGAATATTGCAACATTTGGTGTATTCCTATAATAGCAACAAACTTCAATAGTGTAAAGATGAAATTTTCGTAATATTAATGCTCGAATTTTTATATAAAAAATAAGCCCCGAAGAGCTTATTTTAATAATAATATCACCGCAATTATCAATGATAGTATCAAAAATACAATCATAAATAATGCAACTCAGTCATGAGCTATCGCCCTGTAACTGTCATTCCTGCTGTGTAAATTGTATCAATAGAACCGTCAGCGCCTTTTATTTCGACTTTATAACGATATGTTCCATCCTCATAAATATCATCGCCATATCCTGTGAAAGTTGCAATTTCATCATTGCTTCCAGCTGGGACCCATTGATTTTGCCAACGGAAGTTGGTTTCAAATTCTCCCCATCTATCGCCATATTTCTTTTCAAGGCTGACATTGTAATGAATTTCTTCAGCTCGGTCATTTGTAATTCTTGCAATTACGCTGTTACCAAAAGTAACTTGTGTAGAGTGTACCTGAACTGTAACACCGTTCACCGTTTCACCAGGACCACAAATGTAATGACAACGATCCCATTCGTCAGCATGTGCCTTCGGTGTATCAATGTTCATAGCTGTTAAACCGCCTAAAGCTAAAGCGCCTGTTAATAATACCTTACTAAATGCGTTCACTTGAAATTCCCCCTAAGTATATTCTCAATTCGTTCGATAGATATCACATTAATCTAATCGAACGTTTTTTCCTTAAGTGTATTCGCTATGAATCTTTCATCTTGTAGTAATCTAATCACTACATAAAATTTCATAGTTTTGATTCCATATATGTATCATGATTTATATAGAACAAATCTGTTAATAGGCTTTGGTTATTTACTTATTCCACTACTTCTTATTACCTTTTATTGGTAAAATGTTGGTTTTATTATATAACATTATTATCTATTTACAAGAGAAAATAATACTGTATGCAAAAATGCATAATAAAAACCACTGCTTGTATTCTAGATTACAGATTAAATGGAGTGTTGGGTTTCAATTAATATTTGAGTGGAACTTAATGCTAATTTTTATGCTTAACAGTATGCATATATCATCGTTTATTAAAGGCATAATTGATAAACCTTGTTCAGGGGACGCTCTTCCTGCTGAGCTAGAGAATCTTCAAAAGGGAAAGTATAAGCGATTATGCTAGTAATGTATGAAGGAATAATGATGAGAAGCGAATTTAGTAGAAAGTAGTCTTTGGATGTAGTGGTTATATTATTTACGATACCAATCCGAAGGACCTTCAGCACTCAAATCAACAAGAAAAGGGAGTAAGAAATGTAAAGGTAAGCTTATAAGTTCTGGCATAGCGTTCACCGTTTTCTTTGATAGATATTGTCTCATAAAACAATACGGACAATCCTTTTCAAATGTCACGAGTATTGCCCATACATCTTTTATTGTCCACTTCGTTTTACAATACGTACAACGCGTCATGAGGTTCCTCCTCATTTTAAGTTTTCTTCTAGTATACTCCATTCCATTGTAAGAAAGTCATTTGTATTTAGTGTGGTAAAATGTAAGTTATTTTATTTTTATGTGAATCTATTTAGTCATTTATGATCAATTACATATCATTTGATATTTTGCAGAATGATAGATTTTCAGTTTCAATATGCCAATTGGCCAATATATCCTTTTTACAATTTACTGAAAATCATGTATAACAGAGATACATGATTATTTTATCTCGCTATTTGCGGGCAGTAAGATCCCTTACCTCGAAATTCAGCAAAAGTAAAGAAGTTAGGTTGGGGTCGGAATGCCCGTAAAAGTTCGATTCGTGAGGATTGATGAAAGTTTCACTTTATAAATATTCAGAAGTAGAGGGAGAAAAGTTGTAATGGTAAGAAAAACGTTCAAGATGCGCGTGTCTAAAAATAGAACGATTTCGATTAATGGATCGATTCTTGATGTGGATGTTACACATGATGAATTTTTACAAGAGTTTGTTGAGTGGGTTGATTCTAAAGGTTGGTCGTTTATGGGAATAACAGATGAGATTACGCCCGAGGAAGCTAGTCAAAAGTTAATAGATTCGTTGATTGATGAGAAGGATAAGAAAGAGTAATTCCTTCTTATTTTTATTGTATATTTATGTTCTTTATCGTAAAAGTATGATATAGTAAAAAATAGTGAAAATTCTTCCAATATAATACAAATTACATATGATTGGTAGATTTATTATTTTGTTAAGGAGTAAATGGAAAAGGGAGAGTCATATGGTAAATTTTAAGAAAATTTTGGTTTTTATTACAGTTATTTGTTCGTTTTTTTTGACGCCCATAACATTGCGTGCTGAGACGAATATTGGAGTAAATCCAGAACAAGTTGCACCACCACCTGCGGAAGGACCGAATGTTTTTAGTCAGTTTGCAACGACAATTGATGCAAAAACAGGAGATGTTTTGTATGACAAAAACGCATATCACCGCGCATTTCCTGCTAGTACGACGAAGGTGTTAACAGCGATTTTACTCATGGAGCATACAAAGCCAGAGGATCAATTTACATTTTCACAATTAGCATTAGATCAAGAGAAGAGTAATTATCAAATTGAGTTTCAACCTGGAGAGACAATTAATAGAAATACTGCGCTTATGATTTTAATGGTGCTGAGTGCGAATGATGTGTCGTATGCGATTGCGGAGCGGATTGGCGGGAGTGTTGAGAATTTCGCTAATATGATGAATGAGAAAGCGAAGCAATTGGGGGCGAAAGATAGCCACTTTGTAACACCGAATGGATTGCATGATCCGAACCATTATACGACGCCGTATGATATGGCTATGATTACGAAGGGTGTGCAAAAGTATCCTGAAATTTTACAAGCGATGAATACGAAAAGAACGACAGTTACGACGTCTAGGCAGACGGTGTCTATTTTTAATAAATCTAATTTTTTTGAAAATCCATATAGCATTGGCGGTAAGACAGGGTTTACGAATGAAGCACGTAATACACTTGTTTTATTAAATGAGAAAGATGGAAATCGTATTATAAGCGTAGTAATGGCTTCTCAAAGACCTGAAATTTATGAAGATTTGAAGCAGATGGCGGAATATTCTTTCGTTCAATTTACGAAGCAAATGGTGCTTGATAAACATAATTGGCATCAAAAAACAACATATTTAAATAAAGATGTTAATTCTGAGTTGGAACAAAGTGCGGAGCTTATGCTTAAGAAAGATGAAGGGAAAAATGTGAAAACTATTTTCCGGGCGGCTTCATTAGATAAAGAATCTTTATATCATAAAGGAATACATCGTGGTGAGGTAGTTGGTGCAGTTGATATTACGAAAAATAATCAAACAATTGCGACGGTAAATGTTCTTTCAACAGAAGATGTCACTTTTACGATGCCTAAAAAAGATACAACTATGCCTGAAGTAAAAGACTCAAATGTGAAAGTAATAAGTGTTGGGATAGGTGCGATTATATTATTTGGAGCAATTTTATATGTAGTGTTGCGCCGAAATACAAAAGGAATGAAATCAGAAGGTAAATAAATTACTAATAAAAAGACTGTGTAAAATTTTGGCACAGTCTTTTTTCTATATTTTAAATAACTAATAATTGTAAATTTTCTTATTGCAATAACTTAAAGTTCGTTATATCATTTGCTTGTGTTCTCGTTAAAGAACAAAGTGGATATTGCATACTTCAAATAATATAAAACAACGGAGAGGGAGAGAGACGATGAAATTAATATGGAAGATAATTAGCAACGCGATCGCATTTGTTTTATTTGCATTGATGGTTTTTTTAGCTTTTGTAGTTATTTCTTCAAAAGCAAGCGGTGGTGATCCGACAGTGATGGGATATCAATTTAAGAGCGTTCTTTCAGGATCAATCATTGCAATAGAACCAAACAAAGATGGTTCTAAATATCAAAAAGGTGATGTTATTACCTTTAAAGAGAAAGATCAAAAAATTATCACTCACCGTATTATCGGTGTGAAAGATACAAATGGAAAAGTAATGTATGAAACAAAAGGGGATAACAACAACGGACCAGATTTAGAGCCAGTACTTGCAGAAAATGTAGTTGGAAAGTATGCAGATATTACAGTTCCGTATGTTGGTTATTTACTGAATTATGCGAATTCAAAAGCGGGAGCAGCATTGCTTCTTATTATTCCAGGAGTCTTTTTACTTGGTTATTCCGCGATTTCTATTTTTGGCGCTATTCGTAGCATTGGTGGAGAAAAGAAAGATAAAAAAGTAGAACAATCCGTCTAGTTCGTTTGGTTATACTTTCCTTTTAGGAAGTTAACAAATATATATTAAGGGGATATGGACATGACTTTAAAGAAAAAATTAGGAATGGGTATTACATCAGCAGTATTAGGAGCAGCGTTAGTTGGTGGAGGAACATTTGCATTTTTCAGTGATAAAGAAGTGTCAAACAATACATTTGCGGCTGGAACACTGGATTTAGCATTAAATCCATCAACAGTTGTTAACGTATCGAATTTAAAACCTGGGGATACAATTGAAAAAGAATTTAAACTAGAAAATAAAGGCTCTTTAAATATTAAAAAGGTTCTACTGAAAACAGATTATAATGTAGAAGATGTAAAGAAAGATAATAAAGATGATTTTGGTAAACATATTAAAGTAACATTCTTAAAAAATGTAGATAAGCATGAGACAATTGTGAAACAAACTACTTTAGATAAATTAAAAGGTGACACACTTACAGCTGTAGATAATGATTTATCGGCTTGGTTCTGGGATGAAAAAGGTATTTCAGCAGGTAAATCTGATAAATTCAAAGTGAAATTTGAGTTCGTTGATAATGGAAAAGATCAAAATCAATTCCAAGGCGATAAGTTACAATTAAATTGGACGTTTGATGCACAACAAACAGCAGGTGAAGAAAGATAATAAGAAAAAGGGCTATCACATGGATAGCCCTTTTTCTATTTTTCTAGTATTTGTCTATCAATTTTAATAGTTCTTTACTATAATATAGATAATGTTCTGTATAAAGAACGCAATGTTCGATGGGAGAGATTAAGATGCTGAAAAGACCGCGTAATTTTAAAAACATGCTTATATTGCCGTGTATGTGTTCTATTACGTTTTATTTAGGATCTCAAATTATGACGCATACAGAAGCGGCGTTCATTCATGAAACGAAAGTAGAAGCGACGCTTTCTACAGCAATCATATTTCCGAAAACAGTTAATACGTTAAAAGAGCAATCTGAGAAACATAAACAGTTTATTGAGCGTGAGTATGGAACGATGAAGGGAAAATCGAAAGCAACTTCTATTGAAGAAATAAAACAGGCGATTTCTGTATGGCAACAAGGGCGTGAGAAAATTGTTGCTGAGAAGGAAGCCCTGCAAAATGTATATACTGAAATAGAAGCTCCTTACAATCAAATACAAGAAGAATTAAAGGTAAATAAAGATGAGTCGATGCAGCAAGTGTCCATATATGTAAATGAAGGCTTCCGCAGTATCAAAGAGAAGCGTGACTATATTGAGAAAGAAATTAGCTTGAAAGCTATTGATGAGCAAATTCAGGCTCTTCAGCAACAATTAAACGTTGCAATTGAAGCGGAAGGACAAAAGAAAGCAGAAGAACAGAAGAAAGCCGAAGAACAAAAGAAAATAGAAGAACAGAAGAAAGTAGAAGAACAGAAGAAAGTAGAAGAACAGAAGAAAGCAGAGGAACAAAAGAAAGCTGAAGAACAGAAAAAAGTAGAAGAGCAAAAGAAAGCGGAGTAACTGCTTTAGTGAAACAGCCGGAAAACAAGAATGTGGTGTAAGAGAGAGTGAACGAATAAGCAAGACTAGTAATATTTATACGAGTGTGAGGGAACGTTAGCCCTCACCTCTTTGTTTTTCTTTTTTCTTATAGTATTAAATGATTTGAGTGTGAAAAAAGTTATAAATTATCATTGTTTTTTTCTGAAAAGTCTAAATGATATTGAGAAATAAAAATAACTGAAAATATTAATAAATATGTGTTGTGTTTATATAGGGTTGTTCGTTATAATGAACATAAGGTTTTTAAAAAAGAACGCATATTAGCTAAGCTAATATAGTTTTCTTTACATCTCTTATTGAAAAATAAGTGATAAAAATATAAAAAAAAGCTAGGGGGAATTGATTGTGAGTCTGAAAAAGAAATTAGGTATGGGAGTTGCATCAGCAGCATTGGGGTTAGCTTTAATTGGTGGAGGAACATTTGCATTCTTTAGCGATAAAGAAGTATCAAACAATACATTTGCAGCTGGGACGTTAGACCTTACATTAAACCCTAAGACGCTTGTAGATATTAAAGATTTAAAACCAGGGGATTCTGTTAAGAAAGAGTTCTTATTACAAAACAGCGGTTCGTTAACTATTAAAGACGTTAAATTAGCAACAAAGTATACTGTTAAAGATGCAAAAGGTGATAATGCTGGTGAAGACTTTGGTAAGCACGTTAAAGTAAAATTCCTTTGGAACTGGGATAAACAAAGTGAGCCTGTATACGAAACAACTTTAGCAGACTTACAAAAAGTTGATCCAGATCTTTTAGCTAAAGATATCTTTGCTCCTGAGTGGGGAGAAAAGGGTGGATTAGCAGCTGGTACAGAGGATTATCTATGGGTACAATTTGAATTTGTAGATGATGGAAAAGACCAAAATATCTTCCAAGGTGATACATTGAATTTAGAATGGACATTCAATGCTAACCAAGAAGCTGGGGAAGAAAAATAATAAAAAAGCGGGTATTCCCGCTTTTTTTTATAAAGAAAAAGAAGTGCTGGTTGTAAGCACTTCTTTCTATTATTATTTTTGATTTTGCTTCCACTTTGTAAATTCAAGAAATTCACGAAATTGTTCTTTGGAGACACCAGAGTTCATTGCATCTTTAACGAGTTGTGTCCATTCGGAGTCTAGGTTAGTTTCCTTTGTTGTTTCATCATGAAGTAAAGTATCAACTGGAATTTGTAGAACTGCTGCGATCTTTTCAAGAAACTGAATGGAAGGGTTTTTTTGTAAATTTCGTTCTATAGAACTAATGTAAGATTTAGCAACGCCAGCTTTTTCGGCAAGTTCAGTTAATGAAATCCCTTTTTGTAAACGAAGGCGTTTTATACGTTCTCCAATCATATTTGCGCACCTTTCTATCAATATGTAGTTGTCTTATGATGTCATTATTATAACATAAACTTCGTTAAAAAGAACAAACCTATTGAGCCTGACTGGATGGCTTCATACGTTGGAAAAATTGCTCGATGTCTTGCATGGCGATACCAGCATCTAGAGCTTCAAGTATTAAATCAATCCATTCTTGATCCAGTGCGTCTGTCTTATCTTTGTACAAATGTAATTCCTCCCTAATTATCGGTCATAATTGCTGCTACAGAATACGTGATAATGCAATCCGCTTTTGTGTTTTATATAGTGAATTATCAAATATTGTGTAGATGAAACAAAGATAAAATCCCCATTAAACTCCCTCTATGGAAATTATAAATTGTTCGATAAAAACTTTCGATATTTTCAGAAAACATTGTTGAATTGTGATATATTCGTATGCTAACTATGAAATTTTTACAAATATATTAAAAACATTACATAATATGACTAAATATTGAAAAAATATTGAATTTTTAATAAAATTCAATTTGTAATACATATTATTTATTAGGGGAGGAAATAAGGGATGAACAAGAAACCGTTCAAAGTTTTGTCATCAATCGCATTGACAGCTGTATTAGGCCTTTCATTCGGAGCTGGCACTCAATCTGCATATGCTGAAACGCCTGTGAATAAAACAGCTACGAGCCCAGTTGATGATCATTTAATTCCGGAGGAACGTTTAGCAGATGCATTAAAAAAACGTGGGGTAATTGATTCGAAGGCTTCAGAGACAGAAACAAAGAAAGCAGTCGAAAAGTATGTAGAGAACAAAAAGGGTGAAAATCCTGGGAAAGAAGCAGCGAATGGGGACCAACTTACGAAAGATGCATCCGACTTTTTAAAGAAAGTGAAAGATGCGAAAGCAGACACGAAAGAAAAATTAAATCAACCAGCAACAGGCACACCTGCAGCGACAGGCCCAGTTAAAGGCGGTCTAAATGGTAAAGTACCAACTTCTCCAGCGAAACAAAAAGACTATAACGGTGAAGTTCGTAAAGACAAAGTACTCGTTTTACTTGTAGAGTACGCTGACTTTAAACATAATAATATCGACAAAGAGCCTGGATATATGTATTCTAACGATTTTAATAAAGAACATTATGAAAAAATGTTATTCGGCAACGAGCCATTCACATTAGATGATGGAAGTAAAATCGAAACGTTTAAACAATATTACGAAGAGCAATCTGGTGGTAGTTACACAGTGGACGGAACAGTTACAAAATGGTTAACAGTTCCTGGTAAGGCGGCTGATTACGGTGCAGATGCTGCTAGCGGCGGCCATGATAATAAAGGACCAAAAGGGCCACGTGATTTAGTAAAAGATGCTTTAAAAGCAGCTGTAGATAGTGGTATTGATTTATCAGAGTTCGACCAATTTGATCAATACGATGTAAATGGTGATGGAAATAAAAATCAACCAGACGGTTTAATCGATCACTTAATGATTATTCATGCGGGTGTTGGACAAGAAGCAGGCGGTGGTAAATTAGGCGATGATGCAATTTGGTCGCACCGTTGGACAGTTGGACCAAAGCCATTCCCAATTGAAGGTACACAAGCGAAAGTACCATATTGGGGTGGAAAGATGGCAGCATTCGACTACACAATTGAACCAGAAGATGGAGCGGTTGGTGTATTCGCACATGAATATGGTCACGATTTAGGTCTTCCAGATGAGTACGATACACAATATAGTGGTCAAGGTGAGCCGATTGAAGCTTGGTCTATTATGAGTGGCGGAAGCTGGGCTGGTAAAATCGCTGGAACGACGCCAACGAGTTTCTCACCACAAAATAAAGAGTTTTTCCAAAAAACAATCGGTGGTAACTGGGCAAATATCGTAGAAGTAGATTACGAGAAATTAAATAAAGGTATCGGTCTAGCGACATATTTGGATCAAAGTGTTACGAAATCTAACCGTCCGGGTATGATTCGTGTTAACTTACCAGACAAAGATATAAAAACAATTGAGCCGGCATTTGGAAAACAGTATTACTACAGCACAAAAGGTGATGATCTTCATACGAAGATGGAAACACCACTGTTCGATTTAACAAATGCAACGACTGCAAAATTTGACTTCAAATCATTATATGAAATTGAAGCAGAGTATGATTTCCTTGAAGTACACGCTGTAACGGAAGATGGTCAACAAACGTTAATTGAAAGACTTGGTGAGAAAGCAAATAGTGGAAATGCAGATTCGACAAATGGAAAATGGATTGACAAATCATATGATTTAAGTCAATTCAAAGGCAAGAAAGTAAAATTAACATTTGATTACATTACTGATGGTGGTTTAGCATTAAATGGATTCGCTCTTGATAATGCTTCATTAACAGTAGATGGTAAAGTAGTATTCTCTGATGACGCAGAAGGTACACCACAATTAAAATTAGATGGTTTCGTTGTATCTAACGGAACAGAGAAGAAAAAACATAACTACTATGTTGAGTGGAGAAACTATGCTGGGGCAGATAACGCGTTGAAATTTGCTCGCGGTCCAGTATTTAACACTGGTATGGTTGTATGGTATGCAGATTCAGCTTATACAGATAACTGGGTTGGTGTACATCCAGGACACGGTTTCCTTGGTGTAGTTGATTCTCATCCAGAAGCAATTGTTGGTACTTTAAATGGTAAACCAACAGTTAAGAGTAGTACACGATTCCAAATCGCTGATGCAGCGTTCTCATTCGACAAAACGCCAGCTTGGAAAGTCGTATCTCCAACGCGTGGAACATTTACGTATGATGGTTTAGCAGGCGTACCAAAGTTTGATGATTCTAAAACGTATATTAATCAACAGATTCCAGATGCAGGACGTATTTTACCGAAGCTTGGTTTGAAATTTGAAGTAGTAGGACAAGCTGATGATAATTCAGCAGGTGCTGTTCGTTTATATCGTTAATACAGTAAAACTACCGAGAGATTTTCTTTCGGTAGTTTTTTTGTGAGCAATGAATTTTATATAGCTGAAAAAGTCATATATAATGTAACCTTAAGAATAGAGATTTGTTATATATGAAGTCTATATAAATAATGAAAGAATTGGATAAAAATAGTGGGAGAAGGTGAGTGAATGAGTATTTCCTCTATTGTAAGTAGGCAAAAGGAATATTTTTTAAAAGGGCATACGAGAAGCATCGAAATGAGAAAGAATAATTTGAAGAAGCTTTATGAAGGCATTCAGCGTTTTGAAGAAGAAATATTTCAGGCATTGAAATTAGATTTAAATAAGTCAGTTCACGAGTCGTTTACAACGGAAGTTGGATATGTATTAAAAGAAATTTCCTTTCAATTGAAACATATGTCATCGTGGAGTAAACCGAAACGAGTTCGAACAGCACTCACTCATTTTGGATCAAAAGGAAAAGTAGTGCCAGAACCGTATGGTGTGACGCTTATTATTGCACCGTGGAACTATCCTTTTCAATTAGCAATTGCACCACTTGTAGGAGCACTGGCAGCTGGAAACACAATCGTTTTAAAGCCGTCAGAGTTAACGCCAAGCGTTTCAAAAGTGCTTAAGAGAATGTTAGATGAATTATTCCCAGAAGAGCTTGTAGCGGTAGTAGAAGGTGGCGTTGAAGAGAGTACATCTTTGCTGAGGGAACCGTTTGATTATATTTTCTTTACTGGTAGTGTTGGAGTTGGAAAAGTTGTAATGGAAGCAGCAGCGAAACAGTTGACGCCGCTCACTTTAGAACTTGGCGGGAAAAGTCCTTGTATTGTACATAAAGATGCAAAGATAGAGATGACAGCAAGAAGAATTGTTTGGGGTAAGTTTTTAAATGCAGGGCAGACGTGTGTAGCGCCTGATTATATGTATGTGCATTCTTCCGTGAAAGAAAAGCTAATTGAGGCACTGCGACATGAAATTACAGAGCAGTATAGTAAAGAACCTTTGCAAAATGAAAATTATGTGCGTATTGTAAGTGAGCGTCATTTTGAACGATTATGTGGATTTTTACAAGATGGTCAAGTCGTAATTGGTGGAAACTATAAGAAAGATACATTACATATTGAACCGACAGTACTAGCGGATATTACATGGAAAGATACTGTTATGGAAGATGAAATTTTTGGTCCGATTTTACCAATCATAGAGTACGACAACATAGAAGATGTAATTGGCACAATCCAGCAACATCCGAAGCCGTTAGCGTTATATGTATTTTCTGAAGATAAAGAAGTACAAAAGAAAGTGACGTGTAATATTTCATATGGTGGAGGCTGTATAAATGATGTTGTCTATCATCTTGCCACGCCATATTTACCTTTTGGTGGTGTTGGAAGTAGTGGATTAGGGGGTTATCATGGGAAAGAAAGTTTTCGGACTTTTTCACATTATAAAAGCATTTTAGGCCAATCTACAGCATTCGCCATGAAAATTCGTTACTCTTCTACAAAAAGTGCTTTAAAATTCATACGAAAGTTGTTAAAATGATGATGGTGTTTATCAGTAGGCGTAGCCGTATGATAATAGCCCCTTCGCAATGGAAGGGGTTTTTCTGTTCGACGTTATGTATCATGCGAAAATGAATCCAACATACTACATAAAGAATAGAAACGAACGCTTGTTAAATAACCATTTTTGTTTGGATCGAAACAAAAAATAGTCTATAGAACATAAATATTTATTCATGAATATAAAAATTAAAAATTTAAGGTAGATAGGACGGGAAAATGAAAAAGATTATTAAAGTTGAAGCAGTTGAAAAACATTTTGGAAATCAAGTGATTATCCCACCTCTTTCTTTAGATATTAAAGAGGGAGAGTTTTTAACAATTTTAGGGCCGAGTGGCTGCGGGAAAACGACTTTACTTCGTATGATCGCAGGATTTGAAACTCCAACTAAAGGGAATCTTTTATTAGATGATGAAAGAATTAACGATTTGCCGCCATATAAGCGTCATATGAACCTAGTGTTCCAACATTACGCACTATTCCCACATATGACAGTAGAGAAGAATATTTGTTTTGGTATGAAAATGCAGAAAGTATCAGCAGCAGAGCAGAAAGAGCGTGCTGAAGAGGCAATGCGTTTAACGCAGTTACTTGAGTTCCGTAATCGTAAACCTGCGAAGCTTTCTGGTGGACAACAGCAGCGTGTTGCAATTGCAAGAGCGATTGTAAATAATCCGCGTGTATTACTATTAGATGAGCCACTTGGAGCGCTTGACTTTAAGTTACGAAAAGACTTGCAACGTGAATTGAAAAACTTACAACGTAATTTAGGAATTACGTTCATATACGTAACGCACGATCAAGAAGAAGCAATGAGCATGAGCGATCGTATTGTAGTTATGAATAAAGGACATATCGAACAAATCGGAACACCGAAAGAAATTTATAATAAGCCGAAAACATTGTTCGTTGCGACATTCATCGGTGAAAATAATATTGTGAAAAACGGGGAAGGCTATGTAGCAATTCGCCCTGAAAATGTAAAAGTACGTTCGGTTGAAGAGTCAATTTTAAAAGAATACCATCTTGGACATATTGAAGATATCGAGTTTGTCGGAAATATGGAGAAGCTTTATGTACGTGATGAGAAAACATCAGAATTACTAATGGCATATCAAACTGCTGAAGAGGCAGCGCAGTGGAGCATTGGAGATAATGTATATGTAGGCTGGGAGCAAGAGGACGAGGTGACCTTAAATTGAAAAAAGGGAAATTACTCGCACTACCTACAGTCGCGTGGCTGTTAATTTTCTTCCTAACCCCGCTCGTATTCGTATTAGGATTCGCCTTCATGCAGCGCGGAGCTTACGGGACAGTAGAAATGCAATTTACGCTGGAGAATATATCCCGTGTGTTTGATCCATTGTACTTAGGAACGTTATGGGAAACTGTTAAAATCGCAGTTATTACAACAGTAATATGTTTATTAATTGGCTATCCGTTTGCGTATACAATTACAATTGTTGACCGCAAATACCGCTCTATTCTTTTATTATTGGCAACGATCCCGTTTTGGATTAACTTTCTTGTTCGTTCATATGCATGGATTGTTATTTTACGTTCACAAGGTCTTGTGAATACGTTGTTATTAAAGCTTGGCATTATTAGTGAACCGTTAAATTTATTATATAATACTCCTTCTGTAATACTCGGAATGGTCTATTCTTTATTACCATTTATGATTTTACCAGTGTATGCAGCAATTGAGCAGCTGGATAAGCGTAAGCTAGAAGCGGCTTATGATTTAGGAGCAACACCAATAAAGGCATTTTGGAATATAACAGTGCCGATGACGATGTCAGGAATTGCGACTGGTTCTATTTTAGTATTCGTTTCTTCTATCGGAATGTTTGTTGTATCAGACGTGATGGGCGGATCGAAAGTAGCATTAATCGGAAACGTTATTCAAAATCAATTCTTAGGTGCACGTGACTGGCCATTTGGATCTGCGTTATCGATTATCGTTGTTCTATTCTCTGTTCTGTTAATTTACTTATATTATCGTGCAACGAAAGTATATAAATATAATGAGAACGGAGGGGAATAGGCAAAGATGAAGAAGTTTTTGGTTTCTTATTCTTGGTTAATTTTGTTATTCTTGTATTTTCCAATGATGGTTTTAATGGTCTATTCTTTCAACGACTCTCGCATTAATGCGGAGTGGGAAGGTTTTACATTCCATTGGTATACAGATTTATTTCAAAAACAAGATGTTATTGATGCATTTGTAAATAGTATTACGATTGCAGTTATAACAACGATTGTGACAACGGTACTTGGTGTATTCTTTGCAATTGCTTTACATCGTTATAAATATCGTTTCGAAGGGGCTATTAATGGCCTTGTATATTTACCAATTTTAATTCCTGATATTTTAATGGGATTATCTTTACTAATTCTTTTCAGCCAGTTAGGAATGGAACTTGGACAAACAACGATTATTATTGCACATATTACATTTAGTATTTCGTTTGTTGTTGTTATTTTAGCTGCGCGTCTTTCAAGTATGGGACGTGACTTAGAAGAAGCTGCAAATGATCTAGGAGCAACGCCTTGGCAAACGTTTCGTTATGTAACGTTCCCAGCAATTGCACCGGGAGTTATTTCGGCAGCATTATTAACATTCACATTATCAATTGATGATTTTGTAATTAGTTTCTTCGTATCAGGACCAGGATCAACAACATTGCCACTATACATTTACAGTATGGTTAAGCGCGGAGTATCACCAGAAATTAATGCTCTTTCTACAATTTTAATTGTTGCTATCGTAGGATTAATGGTTCTATCTGAAATCTTCCGGAACAAAGGTGCAGATGGTGAAGAAAACTCTGGAGGACACCTTCCTTTATAATACGAACGATATAGAAAGTACAAGGGGGTAATAAACCGATGAAATTAATGAAAAGAATAGCTGGCGCAGCAATTAGTTTTAGCCTTGTTGCTGGTGTGCTTGCTGGTTGTGGTGAAAAGAAAGAAGAATTAAATATTTATAGTTGGGCTGACAATTTTGATGAGCAAGTGCTAAAAGATTTTGAAAAGAAATATAATGTGAAAATTAACTATGACAAGTACGCAAGTAATGAAGAAATGCTTGCGAAATTACAAGCTGGTGGCGCAAAGTATGACTTAATCCAGCCGTCGGATTACATGGTTAAAACAATGGCGAAAATGGACTTATTAGCGCCGTTAGATAAAAAGAATATCCCGAATATCGAAAATATGGTTTCTAATTTCAAAACACCTGCGTTTGATCCAGAGAATAAATATTCTTTAGTGTACACTTGGGGTGTAACAGGGATTGCATACAATAAAAAGTATGTGAAAGAAGCACCTACAAGCTGGGCGGACTTATGGAATGAGAAATATAAAGGACATGTAACGTTACTGAACGATTCTCGTGAAGTATTAGGAGTGGGTCTTAAGAAGCACGGGTTCTCAAACAGTACGAAAGACGATGCACAATTAAAGACAGCAGCAGATGATTTAAAGAAGCTGCTTCCAAACTTATTAGCATTTGATACAGATAACATTAAACAAAAATTCATTACAGAAGATGCTTGGATCGGAACAGTTTGGTCTGGAGATGCAGCATTTATCGCAAAAGATAATAAAGATGTAGAATATGTTGTACCGAAAGAAGGCGGCACAATTTGGGCTGATACGTTAGCAATTCCAAAAGGTGCAAAACATAAAGAGCTTGCTGAGAAATTTATGAACTACTTACTAGATGAAAAAGTAAGTGTGAAAAACTACGAGTCAATTGGTTACAGTAATCCAAATGAAAAAGCTCATCCTCTTCATAGTAAAGAATACCGTGATAATCACATGATTTTCTTAACGAAAGAAGAGTTAGATCGTACAGAATGGCTTGTTGATGTAGACGATAAGTTAAAAGACTATGATCGTTACTGGACAGAGCTAAAAACAAAAGGTAAATAAGTAAGGAAATGCGGTTTCTAAAGTAGAAATCGCATTTTTTCATAGTAGGAGGAAATCGTTTGAATAAGAAGTTACATCAGTATGAGGTAATGTGTATCGGTTTGTTATTTGCTGTATTTGGTATTGTTGCTTGGCGCGTACATGCAGGTGGCGTTACAGTGATGGATACATATGTCCGTGGATTAGTAAGAGGGCTACAAACGGAAAGTTCTCTTATATTTTTCTCGTACTTTACAAAATTGGGATCAGCAATTGGGATAGTCGCTACGCTCGTTATAAGCTTGCTTGTTTTTTGGAAGAAGCGTTATTATGCTGCGATGATTGTATATCCAATGGGAATTTTAATAACACATCTTGTGAATAAAGGGATAAAAGAGATTGTAAAGAGAGAACGTCCGTCATTAAATGAAGCGCTAGATGCACTTGGATATAGTTTTCCTAGTGGACATGCAATGCTATCGATTATGACATTCGGATTTCTTACTTATATCATTGCTGCTAATTTGAAAAGCGTAGCTGGGAAATGTGTCACAACGATTTTGATGGGTATAGTAATTCTATCGATTGGATTAAGTAGAGTCATTTTAAATGTACATTACCCAACTGATATTTTAGCTGGTTACTGCGTAGGTGGTATTTTGTTAATTATCGCGATTTACTACCATCGTTTACTTACTGAGAGATTAGGGCTTAATAAAGAGAGATAGAAAAACGTCTGGAAAAACTATTATTATAGTTTTTCCAGACGTTTTTTGTTTATATCAAGATGTGATACAGTATAAGTGACAATTGAATTATTTAAAGTAGGTGAAAATGTGTGAAGACAAACGTACATAAAGTTGATAAGTGGGGGAAGTTAGGAGCCTTTTTGTATCAGTTTCGTTATACAGTAATTGTAGCGTTACTGTTGCTCGCAATCGCACTTGGGATTTTTGCTCCAAAGCTACCGGGAGTATTAGGTGGTGACGGTTTCCAAACGGCAGGCGACTATCAAAAAACAAAAGAAATTTTAGATCAAGATTTTAAGAAGTCTCAAGATACGCTTCTGCTCGTTTTTGAGAAAAATAAAGATGCTTCGCATGAGGAATTTAAAAAGCGAATAGATGAAATTGTAAAGAATGTTCAAGAGAAAGAGAGCTATGAATCTTTCCATCACCCAATCCAAAATAAAGAAATGCTACAAGATGACATCGGTTATGCGACAATTTTATTTTCCGGGAAAACAAATAAAGAAAGAATGGAAAAGACATTACAATTTGCTGATGAGATTGAGAAAGAAAGTAATGTAGCATTAAAAGTAACACCTACAGGATTTCCGAAAATTAATCAAGAGATTAATGAAAGAACGCAAAATGATTTAAAAGTAGCAGAAATGATTGGATTACCAATTGCGTTTCTTGTATTACTATTTTCGTTTGGTAGTCTTTTGGCATCAATTTTACCGATTTTGAATGGGGCGCTTAGTGTTATTAGTACGATGGGGATATTGTATTTCATCGGTGTTGATAAAGAACTATCTATTTTCGTGTTAAACGTTGCACCGATGATTGGACTTGCATTATCTATTGATTTTGCGCTATTATTTGTGAACCGTTTTCGAGAGGAAGTTGCTAAACGAACGGTAAAAGAAGCGATAGCAATTACATATCAAACGGCAGGACGTGCGATTGTATTTTCAGGATTATGTGTATTTGTTGGGTTATCCGGTTTGTTTTTCTTTAAGATAGATTATATTCAATCTGTCGCGATTAGCGGAATGATTGTTGTCATTATGAGCATTTTATTCTCACTCACACTTCTTCCAGCACTATTATCGTTAATAGGTAAAAGAATATTAAAAAAGAATCAAGTAGCACATACGCCGGCAAAAGCATGGCGTAAATTTGCACAATTTGTGATGAAACATCCAATTGCAATGATTATTGTTGTTACAACATTTATTGTTATTTGCTTATTACCATTACGTACAGCGAATTTGCAGTTCCCTGGTGTTGAAGCTTTACCTGAAAAGAGTGATACAAGGATTGCATATGAAAAGTATGAAGAAGCATTTAATGAAACTTTCAAAACACACGCTGATGTTACGTTAGTTGTAGAGACGAAAAAAGATATGAAAGAAAAAGAAAGTCTACAAAAGATAGAAGAAGTCGTTCAAAAGTTAAAAGATGATAAGAAAGTACATGAAGTAAGAAGTTTATACGACGGGTTAACTGGAATGAAAGCAGATCAAGTTGTTGGAATATTGCAGTCGCCAGAATCAGCGAAACTAACTCCTGTATTTGAAGCATACACGCAAGGGAATAAGACGACGATAGAAATCTTTTTGAAAACAAAACCACGTACAGAGACTGCAAAACAGTGGGTACGTGACTTTAAAAAGAACTATAAAGAAACGGATGTTACGTATTATCTAGGCGGAATGACGACGTTTCAACAAGAATTAGAAGATGAAATTAAAGATAAAGTTGTAATTGGTATGTCTGTTATATTTGGATCGACCTTTGTTATATTATTATTTGCATTCCGATCTATACTCATTCCAATTAAGGCAATTGTTATGAATATACTTAGTTTAAGTGCAACCATTGGAATTGTTGTTTGGTTATTTGAAGGTGGTCATTTCGGTTTAGAAGCGAGTCCGGTTCTGTTTGTCTTACCAATCTTCATTTTTGGCCTCGTATTTGGGCTTAGTATGGATTATGAAGTATTTCTTATTTCACGTATTCATGAGCTCTATGAAGAAACAGGAGATAACGATCAAGCAACGTTAGAAGGGCTCGTTTCAACAAGTAGAATCATTACATCAGCTGCTTTAATAATGATGGTTGTAACTGGTGCATTCGCATTTACTGATATTTTACCAGTAAAGCAGATGGGGCTTGGCGTTGCATTAGCAATATTTCTTGATGCAACAATTATTCGTCTTATGCTCGTACCAAGCTTAATGAAGTTATTTGGAGACTGGAACTGGTGGTTACCATTTCGAAAAAAACGAGAAAAATCATCATAAAAAAT
Source organism: Bacillus cereus group sp. BfR-BA-01349 (assembly GCF_022663795.1). Classification (NCBI taxonomy): domain Bacteria; kingdom Bacillati; phylum Bacillota; class Bacilli; order Caryophanales; family Bacillaceae; genus Bacillus; species Bacillus cereus group sp. BfR-BA-01349. Next base: position 36,002 of record NZ_JAKUGE010000034.1, on the reverse strand, counting down.
GCTCATCATATTGATGAGCATTTTTTATGAATAGCAAAGCCTACATTTTGCAAATAGTATGTGATAAGAACATTACATAATAAGTAGGTGAAGGCAATGTTTCGTTATTTTAAGTTTAAGTTAAATGATACAGTACAGTTTGCCGAGAACGATGGGCATATGTATCGCATTGTCGGTTATCGGTTAGAAAAAGGATTTTATCCAAAAGATGAATGGACTCATATCATTTATGAACTACTTAGAGAATTTGACGGGTATACGATGGATGCAGAAGAGGAAGAACTTGTAAAGGTCGTTCAAGTAGAGGATGAGTATTACAAAATACAAGAAGTATCAGGTTATCGCTATCCAGTAAAAATGAAACAAAAACAACAAGTGATGAAAATAGAAAAGATGGACGATTTATTAGATGCTTACAATGATTATAAAAGGTTGGCGGATTTCTTTAAAGATTTATCGTATGAGCAAAAAGCTGAAGAAGTATTGTTAGAAATGAAAAGACTTAGAGCTTGAGGGGCAGTCTATTATAAGACTGTCCTCTATTTTTGGCAGTGCATCAAAGTGTGTTTTCCGTTACAATGAGAGAATCAATAGAAATAAGGTGATAAACAGTATGGAAACAAAGAAAAAGGGCGAATGGTGTGAAATTATCGTTCCAGCTAAATGGAATGGTATAAGTATTGAATCGGTATTAAAAGTAGAATGGGAAATACCGAAAAAGCTATTACATCAGCTTCGTATGGAAAAAGGTGTTACAGTTAACGGGGAACAAAGAAGATGGAATGAGCTTTTAAAAGAGAACGATAAGTTACAAGTCCATATGTTTGCGGAGGAAGAGTACGGTGTAGATCCAGAATATGGTGAATTACATGTAGTATACGAAGATGATCACGTACTTATCGTAAATAAACCAGAGCAAATGGACACACACCCTGCTGAAAAAGGTGGAACCGGGACGCTTGCAAATCTTGTTGCTTTTCATTTTCAAATGCAAGGTTTAGAGACGAAGGTGCGTCATATTCATCGTTTAGATAAAGATACGACAGGTGGTGTCGTGTTTGCTAAGCATAGAATTGCTGGTGCAATTATGGATCGTCTATTAATGGAAAGAAAAATTAAAAGAACGTACGCAGCGCTCGTTGAAGGGAAAGTAAAGAAGAAACAAGGAAAGATTGATGCTGCTATCGGAAGGGATCGCCATCATGCTACAAGGCGTCGTATTTCTCCAAAAGGTGACCAAGCTATCACATATTATAAAGTAGAAAAGTATTTTAAGAAGCAAAACACGACTTTCGTAACGTTACAATTAGAAACGGGTAGAACACATCAAATTCGTGTTCATATGAGTCATAATGGTAATCTACTAGTTGGGGATGTATTATATGGTGGACAAACAAAATATATGTCCAGTCAAGCATTGCATGCGATGAAGATAAATTTCTTGCATCCAATTACGAAAGAAGCAATTGAAGTTGATGTGCCGTTTCCTACAAAGTTAAATAATAAAATAAAAGAATTTCAAAAAGAAAATGCGTAAAGTATAAGTTTTAACTTGAAAAAAGTAGATTTTTGCAGGGATTTCTCTAAAAGAAGCGAAGCCGTTAAGAGAAAAGAGAGGTGAGAATCACTTGATCAAATATAAGTATGTACTTGGAATATTTTTCGCTTGTCTTTTACTTACTCTATTTCTCTATCCCTATTTACCAAATCGTATGGCAGTACATTGGAATGTAAATGGTGAGCCAAACGAGTTTATGAGTAAACAAGTTGTTGTAGCATTTATTCCTTGTTTTATTATTTTTTCATATGGATTTTTGTATATTATTTCACATAATATATTTAAGTTTAATGAAAGAGAGCATGGTATTATAGGCGGATTTATAAAGAAAATTACGTTATTTATGTTGTTTATTCATATGCTTATCCTCTTTATTAATTTTGGGGAGTTGATATCCTTTCAAACAGGATTAACGATTGGGATTAGTATGTTTCTTTTTATGCTGAGTAAAGAATTTAAGAAAATAAAAGGCAAAGAAAAAGATCCAATTAAATTACAAAAAATTCGTTTAGTAAGTAGACGAATTTTTCAAGTGATGGCATGTGGCATATTGTTTTCATTGTTTTTGAACTTAGAGTGGGGATTTTATGTATTGCTTAGTGTAATAAGCTGTGGATCTATGTTGTTTATGTTATATATTTTCTATTCATACATAATAGAAAGCTATGAAACTTAAAAAAGAGTCTTCTCATGAGAAGACTCTTTTAATCTATTTATTTCGTAATAAATTGTTGTGTCCAGTAGTTGCCGCTTTCTACATAGCCAACACCGATGTGAGTGAAGCCGTTATTTAAGATGTTTGCACGGTGTCCAGCGCTGTTCATCCAAGCTTGTACTACTTCTTCAGGTGTACGTTGGCCTTGAGCGATGTTTTCACCTGCAGATGTATAAGAAATACCAAATTTCTTCATCATATCAAACGGAGATCCGTATGTAGGACTGTTATGATCAAAGTAGTTGTTTTTTTGCATATCTTCAGACTTAATACGTGCTACTTTACTTAATTCAGTATCGATTTTTAGTGCTGGTAAGCCTTGTTTTGCACGCTCAGCGTTTGTTAATTCAACAACACGTTGTTCGAACTCGCTTAAAGATTTTGCTTCTTCAGCAGGCTTTTGCTCAGCTGGTTTTTGTTCAGCAGGTTTTTGAGCTTCTGGTTTTTGAACTTCTTCAGCAGGCTTTTGCTCGGCTGGTTTTTGTTCAACTGGCTTTTGAGTTTCTGGCTTAGCTGTTGGTTGCTCAGTTACAACATTTTCAGTAGGTTGTTGACCAGGAATGAAGCAGTTTGGTTGGAAGTTTCCTTGTTGCCATTGTGCTAATGATTCAACTCCCATAGATTGTAAGAATGCTTGTAATTCTTGTTGGCTCATTTGTTTCATCATCACTTTTGAATGCTGAATATTTTGAACCTTTACGTTAGATGGTTGTACTGTTGCAGCTTGTGCATCTAGAGAAGATACTCCTAAAGTAAGAGCTGTTGCAGCAGCTACAGATAATAAAACACGCTTTTTCATGATGTGTGTCCCCCTATATAAAGTTTTAATTTGTTTTCACACGATTTGTTTTTGACAGCCTGTCTGACTGACAAATTCATCGTAGCATACAATTTGCGAGAAAAAAGATGGAAAAAAATTCATAGACTTTAAAATTACCTAATTTATCCTAAGAGAAGAAGGGAGCAAAAATAAGAGAAATATAGAGTATAAAAGGAATTTATAGTGTTTTTATACTTGGTTTTAAGAGGGGATTTTTGGATAAAGTTACCTAAATAGAAAATGAAGAATCCTATTGTATCAATGGTTTGAGCGATTTTTTGAGGAATATAATGGATTGATTTTTACAAAACTGTAATGTTTCTGTTGTTCTTTTTTATAATAAAGTAACATATTTTTAATGTTGTAGCAGACAAAAAAGCGGCTATCTCTTTACATAGACGAAGGAGATAGCCGTTTTCCTATTATTACGTATGTTACGAGTTATTACGAGTTAGTTTCAATTGCTTCTAATAATAAATCCACAATGTGAATTCCTCTCATCTTATGAGAAAGCCCTTCTCGCTCAATACCCAATTTCATTTGTAATAAACAACCCGGATTTGCAGTAACAATGGTTGCTGCTTCTGTTTCATGCACACGGTCCATTTTGTAATCTAGAAATTCCATTGATAACTCTGAATGAACAATATTGTAAATACCAGCAGAGCCACAGCAACGATCGGCATCTTTCATTTCTCGATATGTTGCACCTTGGATAGCCTCTAGTAACATACGAGGTTCAGAAGATGTGCGCATAACATTGCGTAAATGACAAGAGTCTTGATACGTAATAACTTGCGGCGTGAGTCGTAAGTCAGTTCGCTTATGGAAGTCTAGTTCTACTAGTATAGCAGTAATATCTTTAATCTTAGAAACAAACTGCTTAGCACGTTCAGCCCAATCCGGATCATCCTTTAAAAGATAATCATAGTCTACGAGGTAAGCTCCGCAACCACCTGCATTCGTAATAATATAGTCGATGTTTAAGTCTTCGAATGCTTTTATATTGCGCTTTGCTAATTCTTTTGCTCCACTCTTTTCACCAGCATGTCCATGCAATGCACCGCAGCAACTTTGTGTTTTCGGAATAACGATATCACAACCAGCTAATTGAAGAAGTTTCATCGTTGCGTTATTTGTTTCTAAAAACATCGTATCCATTAAGCAGCCTGTGAAGAATGCAACTTGTTTTTTCTTTGTACTTTCTGCAGGTAAAAATGAAGGACGATCTTTCATTTTAGGGACTTTTGGTAAAACGAGATCCATCGTTGCAAGTGTTTCGGGGAATAACTTCATAATCCCTGTTTTATGTGTTAGCGTTTGTAAACCAGAACGTTGATAAAATCCGATTAGTCCAGTTAATGTTCTCATTCGATTTTGATGGGGGAATAATCCTTCAAAAACGACTTTTCGAACAGCTTTCACTGGCACCGAGAATTTTTTATTTTGATTAATAATATCACGAGCTTCTTCTAATAAATGCCCATAATTTACACCAGATGGACAAACAGGCTCACAAGCACGGCAACCAAGACAAACGTTTAATGTATTCTCTACATCTTCATCTGGTTCGATTAAACCATCAACGACAGCTTTCATTAATGCGATACGTCCGCGCGGTGAATGTGATTCTTTATATCCGGATTGAATGTAGGTAGGACAAGTAGGTAAACAAAAACCGCATCGCATACAGTTTAGTAATTCATCTTCACTTAATCGTTCTTTAAATTCTTTTTGAATATTTTCTTTATTCAATGTCGTCATCGCTCAACCACCACTCTTTTTCGGGTGTCTTTCGCGAACAGTTTTCCAGGATTCATAATGTTATTTGGATCGAAAGCTTGCTTTATTCCTTGCATAGCTGCAATACCTTCCTTACCTAATTTCATTTCTAAATATGGAGCTTTCATCGCACCAACACCATGTTCACCAGTAATTGTGCCACCAAGTTCAATTGCTTTCGCAAATATTTCAGCAAAAGCTTGTTCAGCTCGGTGCATTTCTTCTGCATTACGAGCGTCTGTCATACAAGTTGGATGTAAGTTACCATCACCAGCGTGTCCAAACGTACAAATAGGAATATTATATTTTTTTGCAATGGTATTAATAGCTTCAACCATTGGAGCTATTTGTGAACGTGGTACAGTTGCATCTTCTAATATTGTAGTAGGTTTTAATCGTGCGAGCGCTGATAGGGCACTACGGCGAGCGGTACGAAGCGCATCTGCTTCCGTCTCATCTTTTGCAACGCGAACATCAACTGCATTCATAGAGTGACAAATGTTAGCCATTTTTTCAATATCTCGATTGACTACTTCGGGTGGACCGTCTTGTTCGATTAATAAAATTGCTTTTACATCTGTAGGTAAACCGATTTGTGCAAACTCTTCTACTACTTCAATTGTCGGTTGGTCAAAAAACTCCAGTGTTGCTGGAATGATTTTATTTGCAATAATAGAAGAAACAGCACGTGCAGCTTCATTAATATCTTCATATAATGCAAGCATTGTTTTCTTTGTTTCAGGCATAGGAACAAGTTTTAATATGGCTTCTGTTACCACGCCAAGTGTTCCTTCAGAACCGATAAATAAACGAGTTAAATCGTAACCAGCTACATCTTTTGCTAATTTACCACCAGTGCGAATAATATCACCATTTGGTAAGACAAGTTCAAGCCCCATTACTAATCACGTGTTACGCCATATTTCAAACCGCGTAATCCACCTGAGTTTTCATTAATATTACCGCCGATTGTAGAAATTTTCATCGAGCTTGGATCTGGTGGATAAAATAAACCTTTTTCTTCTACCGCTTTAATAATATCAAGTGTAATGACACCAGCTTGTACAGTAATTGTTAAGTTTTCTTCATCAATTTCTAAAATATTGTTCATATGGTGGAAAATAAGGACGATACCGCCTTCAAGTGGACATGTTCCTGCGCAAAGATTTGTTCCAGACCCGCGCACATACACAGGAATTTTGTGAGTGTTACATACTTTTAACACTTCAGCTACTTCATTTGTATTACGAGGAGCAATGACTGCATCAGGCATTGCTTGGAAGTTTGGAGTGGCATCATAACTATAAGTTAAACGCCCCATATTGGATGTATCTACATTATCTTCGCCAACAATAGATACGAATGAATGAATAATTTGTTTTTCTAACATTGGAAATCCCCCTCAAACTGTTAACGTGTTTAGTTATAATAAACAACGTGGTAACAGTGCTTTCATTATAATGATAAAAAAGTCGAGGGATTCTTTCTATGTATAATCATCTAAAGATTAATCTGTTTTATCGTTCTTTTTTGTATGATTATCTAATAGGAGGAGTGCGAAGTATAAAACGTTTAAGTCTTTGAATTGTTTTGGATCAAGTCCTGTATGTTCTTCAATCTTTTTTAGCCTATAATGTAAGGTGTTAATGTGTATATGTAATTGTTTAGCTGTCTGTTTATAAGATTGGTTATAATCGATAAATAAGCGTAAAGTGTGCATAAGCTCAGGAGATGATAGTAAGCTTTCGATGGTACGCTCTAGAAATTGTTCACGCGTTTCGGCAGAAATATCTTGTAAACACATTTCTAAACGTAAATCTTCATTAAATACAATTTTTTTCGTTTCCAATGATACAGAAAGAGCACGTAATGCTTGTTCGTAACATATGTTCATATTGTTTGGGGTAACTGTTTGCCCAATCCCGATATATAAAGGAATAGAAAATAAAGCTTCGCAGTCTTGTTTTAACCGTTTTAAAAACTGATAAGTTTGTTCTTTGGAGCTCATCGCTGTAAATAAAATAAAACGATCATTTCCCCAGCGAACAAATAGATGCTCTTTTGTTAAAATATTTCGTACATGTTGCCATATTTTACGCTGGAGCATTGTGTCATTTTAGCCAATAGAAAACAAAACAAGTTGTTTTTTCTTATATAAATCAATGCCAAGTGTTTTGGCACGATCAAGAAAACTCGGGGACCACTCTGTATTTTGAAGCCAATCAAAGACAAAAGCTTCATAAGAACGGTGCTCAAGTTCTAATTGCTCTAAAAAGTAGTTTTCATGAATTAATAATTCGGTCATCTTACGCAATATTTCTCCGTAGCGTGAAATATTTTCAGGTTCTCCGGTAATCCCAATGACACCAATTACTTCATCATGAAATAATAGAGGAAGATTCATCCCAGCCTTTACACCTTGCAATCGCCTTTCATCTTCTTTTGTAATGATGACGGTTTTCTTTTGTTTAGCGCAGCGGAGTGCACCTTCATGAAATTGGCCAATTCTTTCTGTATCTGTACTTGCGATAATAACGCCTTCTATATTAATGATAATTATATTTTCTGTAATTAGTCTGCGTACTTCTCGTACAATTCTATTCGCTAAATCAGGAAATAGCATAATTGACACACCTCAAATTCTATTTGTTGTACATTATATATGTAAATTGAGTAAGAAAGGGAAATTTCACACTTTCCACACATTTATTTGTTATTTTACAATTATAACGAAATCATCTGAAGATGGAGGGAATCTTTTGAGAAAGTATGTTTTTCTTCTCTGTTTTTTATTTCTATTAGTAGGGTGTCAAGGAAGTTCATATACACCAATTGCTAAAGATAAAAATGTTATTATAACTACGAATATAAAAGAAGGCAGTATTAGTTTTATTGATAAAAAAGATAAAAAGTTAATTACGACATGGGAACTAAATGAGCCAATGGCCGGAATCACACTGCTTCCAAATGGCGATGAAATACTTGTATACGGTAAGCAATTAGAATATATGTATGTATATTCACTAGCGGAAGGAAGGCAAGTGGAAAAATATAAAACTGGAAAGGGCATTGTAAATGTGGTCGTATCAGCAGATAAAAAACAATTATTTGCTGCTGATCAAAATGTTCAAAAGGTAAGGTTCTTTACGATAAATGGGAAAGAGACAGGAAATGTTTCAACAGGAAAAGGGCCTATAACGATGGTAGAGTATCAGAATCGGTTATCTGTACTAAACTTTTATGATACGAAACTAACGACAATTGATACGAAGAAAAAAGAAGTTGTTCAATCCTTTATGATTCCGCCAGCATCAACAGGAGCGACGATTAGTCCTGATGGGAAAGAAATATGGATTGGCGGGCATGGTGATGGAAATCAAGTGAATGAGAAAGTATTAGTGTATTCTTTACAGAGCGGTGAAATGGTACGTTCTTTACACGCTCCATTTATGCCTGTGAACATAACGAAAGATAATAAGTACATATATGCATTAAGCCACGGTTCGAATATGCTTAGAAAATTTGATATTAGTACGTATAAAGAGGTAGCTTCCGTTGAAATAGGCTCAAATCCATTTGCATTTTTGAAAAGCGGAGCAGAAGGATATGTAGCAAGTTATGATAGTGATGAAGTGTGCGTCATGGATATGAAGAGTATGAAAATAAAACAAACAATTAAAGTCGGAAAAGGACCGTTTCAACTCATAGAGAGGGAAGGGAAGGACAATGAATAAATATAGAGTGCTAGTTGTAGATGATGAAAGTGATATGAGACAGCTTGTTGGAATGTATTTGGATAACTTTGGATATGAGTGGGGAGAAGCTGAAAACGGAAAAGAGGCTCTTAAAAAACTAGAAACGGATCATTATGATTTCGTTGTATTAGATATAATGATGCCAGAAATGGATGGACTTTCAGTTTGTAAAGAAATTAGAAAAACGTCAGATGTGCCGATTATATTTTTAACCGCAAAAGGTGAAGAGTGGAATAGGGTGAATGGCTTACGTATGGGAGCAGATGATTATATTGTAAAACCGTTTAGTCCTGGTGAATTGGTTGCCCGTATGGAAGCCGTACTAAGAAGATATACAAAGCAAGAACAGCAAGAAGAGATTCAATTTGGACCAATTCTTATCAATGAAAAAAGCAGACGAATTGAGGCGAATGGTGAGTTGATTTCTCTTACTGTAAAAGAGTTTGATTTACTATATTTTCTTTGTCAGCATACAGGACAAGTATTTAGCCGGGAGCAATTACTTGAAAAGGTATGGGGATATGATTATGCCGGAAGTACAAGAACAGTAGATACGCACGTGAAAACGATGCGCTTGAAGCTTGGAGAAAGTGGAAACTACATTCAAACTGTTTGGGGTGTAGGCTATAAATTTGAGGTGTAACATATGTTTACGATGGTACAAAAACTTTGGCTTACAGTAGTATGTGCAGTATGTGTAACAGTGTCCTTTCTTTATTTCGTATCTTTATACTCGTATGAAAAGTTATACGTTGATAATTTAAAAGCTTCGTTAGTAATGGAAGGAAAAAGTCTTGCTGCTCAATATGATAAGCGTGAAGGAATATCAACTTTTGAAGAGAAAGTAAGATCGTTTGATCAAATATCTAGTTCGGACGTTATTTTCGTATCTAATCCGCGTGATTTAAGCGCATGTTTGCCTTTTGATGTGCATCATCATTCTCTTATAAGTGAAGGAGATAGGCAAACGCTATTAGATGGGGAAACTGTGACAAAAATAGGATATGAAGAACATTTTGACCGTAATATTATGGGGGTTGTCATTCCTGTATTGGAAAATAAAAAATTAGTCGGAATTGTCTATTCGTATATTCCTTTAAAAAGTATAAAAGATTTAATCTATGATATGGGTCTTATTTTAGCACCGTTAGCAATTGCTATGATTTTAATTACGATATGGGTTGGAAGAAAAATTATAATTGCAATTACGAAGTCACTTTCGCAAATGGAGCGGGTTGCAAATCATTTGGCTACGGGAGATTTTTCGGAGCGGATTACAGTTTCTTCAGAGGATGAAATTGGACGATTAGGAAAAGCATTTAATAAAATGGCAAATTCATTAGAAACAGAAGATGTAAAGCGTAAGGAATTTTTAGCAAATGTTTCGCATGAACTTAGAACACCACTTAGTTATATAAAAGGGTATAGCGAGGCTATTTTAGATGGTGTTGCAAAGGGAGCTCAGCAGGAAAAAGTAACTCAGCTAATTCATAAAGAAGCAGGTCGTATGCAGCGTCTCGTTCATGACTTGTTAGACTTAGCACAATTAGAAGGTGAGCACTTTCCGTTAAAGAAGCAACCTATCGTTTTTTCACAGCTGATTGAAGACGTATTAGATACGTATGAGATTAAGTTTATAGAAAAAGAAATTCATATTTCAACCAATTTAAATCCAGAGGTCATTGTCATGATTGATGAGGATCGTATGCAACAAGTGCTTCATAATGTGTTAGATAATGCGATACGATATACAAATCAAAAAGGAAATATCGTTATAACTTTAGAGCAAATCGATGATTACTGTGAATTAAAAACAAAAGATACAGGAATTGGCATTGATATAGAGCATTTGGAGAATCTTGGGGAACGCTTTTACAGAGTTGATAAAGCGAGAAGTCGTCAACATGGTGGAACAGGTTTAGGCCTTGCTATTGTGAAACAAATTGTTCATATACATGGTGGACAGTGGAAAATTGAAAGTGAAAAAGATAAGGGAACAACGGTTATTATTAAACTGAATGTACAGGATGAGGGGGGCATGTTCTAATTTTCAGGGCATGTTCTTTATATTGAAGAAAATATTTATCCCGCTATTCGCTGGTCAGTAAGACCCTCACCTCAAAATTCAGCGGAAGCAAAGAAGTTAGGTGGAGGCACTGCTGCCCGTAAAAGCCCGATTGGTGAGGGCTAATAATCAGTGGGGGATGAACAAAACCCTCACTGATTAAAGTTTCACTTTATACGTAAAAATATAAATTAATATGTAATAAATATCGAAAATTTGACTATTTTATGAACAAAACATTTGTACTTCTTATCAATTCGGTCTAAAATAGTTATGATGCAAAGTTCTTATAAATCGTTTCAATTGTTGTTTGGAAGATACTGAGGTGATTTAACTGGAGTACAAATCTATTAAACCGAAAAAAATTTACGAAGAAGTATCTGAAGCTATTTTAACAATGATTAAAAATGGTACGTTAAAACCTGGTGACAAACTACTCCCTGTGCATCAATTAGCTGAGCAGTTTCAAGTTGGCAGATCTGCTGTTCGTGAAGCGCTAAGTGCGCTAAGAGCGATGGGCTTAATTGAGATGAAACAAGGAGAAGGTACATATGTGAAGAACTTCGATTCTTCTTCATTAACGAAATCATTAAACAATAGATTATTAATGAAGAAAGAAGATATTTTGAATTTATTAGAAGTACGAAAGGTGCTTGAAGTGGGGGCAGTTCGAGTAGCGGCGGCAAAACGTACGGAAGATAATTTACAAAATATGAAACATTGGTTAGATGAAATGGCAAAGAGCATTGGAGATGAAAAGGCTGGCGAAAAAGCCGATTTTCAATTTCATATGGGAATTGCAGAGTCTTCGCATAATAGCATTTTGCTTGAACTCATGAATCATGTTTCAGAGATGATTGCTGAAACGATTGGTGAATCAAGACGCATTATTTTATATGGTGAACAAACGACATCAGAACGACTTATAGAAGAGCATCAAGTTATATATGATGCGGTGTTAAAACAAGATGTAGAATTAGCGCAGCAAGCAATGCTAGATCACTTAACAAATGTAGAACATATTGTCACAGGTAAAAACGATATAAATTCGTAATTTAATCTTTTAAAAATTTAATTTTCTGATAAAATAGAGAAAGATTAAGTAAGCGTTTTCTTTAGAAGAGGGAGAGGATAGGCCATGGTTGAGCCTATTTCTTCTCTGCTAAGTCATCTGATGACCATATGTTTGTTGGTGAAGTTGTAAAAAGGGGGAGTAATAGTTATGAAAGTTACTTTATTTGTTACTTGTTTAGTCGATATGTTTGAAACAAATGTCGGCAAAGCAACGGTTGAAGTGTTGGAGCGTTTAGGTTGTGAAATTGAATTTCCAGAAGCGCAAGTTTGTTGTGGTCAGCCTGCTTATAATAGCGGCCATGTAGAAGCAGCAAAAGAAGCAATGAAACATATGATTGAAACTTTCGAAGATGCAGAATATATTGTTACGCCATCTGGTTCTTGTGCGACAATGTTTCATGAGTATCCACATGTTTTCAAAGATGATCCAAAGTGGGCTAAACGTGCACAAAAAGTTGCTGATAAAACTTATGAATTTACACAGTTTATTGTGGATGTTTTAAAGGTTACTGATGTTGGTGCAAGTTTACCAGGGGTCGCTACTATTCATAAATCATGTCATATGACACGTATGCTTGGAATAAAAGAAGCACCAGGAATTTTATTATCAAATGTAAAAGGATTAACTGTGAGAGATTTGCCAAACGTGCAAAATTGTTGCGGGTTTGGGGGAACGTTTTCAGTTAAGATGACTCCAATTTCTGAGCAAATGGTAGACGAAAAAGTAGATAGTGTAATGGAAACAGGTGCAGATTATTTAATCGGTGCAGATTGTGGGTGTTTGTTAAACATTGGCGGACGTATTGAGCGTTTAGGAAAAGAAGTAAAAGTAATGCATATTGCTGAGGTACTGAATAGTCGCTCATGAAGGGGGAACATAAGCTATGTCTATGAAAATCAGTGAGAAAAAATTTAATGATCGCGTTGGTGATGGAATTCAAGATTCGTTTATGCGCGGAGCAGTATCTTCTGCACAAACGCGTTTATATACGAATCGCTTAAAAGCCGCAGATGAACTAGGAAACTGGGAAGAGTGGCGTGAACTAGGTGAACAAATTCGTCAACATACGTTAGAAAATCTTGATTATTACTTAATGCAGTTAAGTGAAAATGTATCAAAAAGAGGCGGACACGTGTACTTTGCGAAAACGAAAGAGGAAGCAGCAAAGTATATTCAAGACGTTGCAAAAAAGAAGCAGGCAAAAAAGGTAGTAAAATCAAAGTCGATGGTAACAGAAGAAATTAGTATGAACCATGCGCTTGAAGAGATTGGCTGTGAAGTGTTAGAGAGTGACTTAGGAGAGTATATCTTGCAAGTAGATAACGATCCACCTTCACATATTATTGCACCTGCACTTCATAAAAATAGAACGCAAATTCGCGATGTATTTAAAGAAAAGCTAGGCTATGAAAATTCTGATGACCCGTATGAAATGACAAAGTTTGTTCGTAAACAACTTCGTGAGAAATTTATGGATGCAGAAATTGGTGTAACTGGTTGTAACTTTGCTGTTGCAAATACTGGCTCTCTTTGTTTAGTAACGAATGAAGGTAATGCAGATCTTGTTATGTCAATTCCTAAAACACAAATAGCGGTAATGGGTATGGAACGTATGGTTCCGACAATGGAAGAATTAGATGTTTTAGTTGGTTTACTATGTCGTAGTGCAGTAGGTCAAAAATTAACAAGTTATGTAACAGTAGCGGGGCCAATTCAAGAAGAGGAAGTTGATGGACCTGAAGAATTTCATTTAGTTGTTGTTGATAATGGTCGCTCTCAAATTCTTGGATCTGAATTCCGTTCAGTATTACAATGTATTCGTTGCGCTGCTTGTGTTAATGTATGTCCTGTATATCGTCACGTTGGTGGACATTCATATGGATCGATTTACTCAGGACCAATCGGTGCGGTATTAACACCGCTTCTAGGTGGATATGATGATTACAAAGAGCTTCCTTATGCATCTAGTTTATGCGGAGCATGTACAGAAGCTTGTCCAGTAAAAATTCCATTGCATGATTTATTATTAAAACATCGTCAAGTCATCGTTGAGCAAGAAGGTCGTGCACCACTTGCAGAAAAACTGGCTATGAAAATGTTTAGTATGGGTGCTTCTTCAGCTGCTTTATATAAAATGGGTTCAAAAATGGCACCAGCGGCAATGAGTCCATTTACATCTGATAATCGTGTATCAAAAGGTGTTGGACCACTTAAAAACTGGACGGATATTCGTGAATTCCCAGCTCCAAGTAAAGAACGATTCCGTGATTGGTATAAAGATCATAAGAAAGGCGGGGATAAATAATGGCAGGATTAATTCAAAACCGTGATGCCTTTCTAGATAACATTGCAAAAGAACTTGGGCGCGCGCGTAAAACAGAAGGCGTAGAGCGTCCAGTATGGAAAAGTAATGTGAATATAGAAACGTTAAAAGATTATTCACAAGAAGAATTACTAGAAGTGTTTAAAGAGCAATGTACAAACATTCATACAACTGTAGTAGAAACGACAAACGACCGTTTAGGTGAAGACCTTCAAAAAGTAATCATGGAAAACGGCGGGGGACCTATTTTATTATCAGCAGATGCGCGTTTTGATGCATATGGTTTAACATCTTTATTTAAAGAAGAACTTCCAAAGCGAGATGTTGAAGTAAATGTATGGGATCCAGAGAGAAAAGACGAAAATATGCGTTTAGCTGAAAAAGCGAATATTGGTATTGCATTTAGTGATTATACATTAGCTGAATCTGGTACAATTGTTGTACAAAGTCATAAAGGTCAAGGGCGTTCTTTACACTTTTTACCGACTGTATATTTTGCTATTATTCCACGTGAAACACTTGTGCCTCGTATTACACAAGCAGTTCAGGATATGAACTCACGCGTAGAAAATGGGGAGACAGCGGCATCTTGTATTAACTTTATTACAGGGCCAAGTAACTCGGCTGACATCGAGATGAATCTTGTTGTCGGAGTACATGGACCATTAAAAGCAGTTTATTTCATCGTATAAAAGAGGGGAAAGCAGGCCAGGAAATGGCCTGCTTTTTAGTAGAATAAAGGATAATATGAAGTAGAAGTTCTCTCCTTTTTTTGCTATGTTTTTTGGGAAAGGAGAGGAAGGGATGTTCACTTATTTATATGCACTGTTAGCAGGGATGGTGTTTGGTTCTTTTTTTATGCTAGTTGCGATGAGGGTTCCATTAGGTGCTTCTATTATTACCCCGCGTTCACATTGTGGTTATTGCAAATATGTGCTAAGGACAAAAGAACTAATCCCTATCATTTCATTTTATATACAAAGAAGCTGTTGTACGAATTGTAAGAGGAAAATTCCAATTATGTATGTAGCATTTGAATGTATAACAGGAGGTATATTTCTTCTTACAGTGTATATGATTGGAATAGAACGAGAGCTTATTATTATTTTATCCCTTTTTTCGCTACTTCTTATTATTTCAGTTACAGATTACTTATATATGTTAATTCCTGATTGTATTTTAATTTCGTTTGCCTTTTTACTCATTCTCGAAAGTGTTTTTGTACAATTAGTTACTTGGACAGATAGTATAGCTGGTAGTGGTGTTATATTTATTTTGTTATATTGCATGCAAAAGATATATCCAGAAGGGCTTGGCGGAGGAGATATAAAACTACTTTCGTTACTTGGATTTATAGTAGGAGTGAAAGGAGTTTTTATCGTTTTATTTTTAGCATCTTGTTTTAGTCTTTGTTTTTTCGGGATTGGTATCGGATTAAAACGTATAGAAGTACGAAAGCCAATTCCATTTGGTCCTTTTATTAGTCTCGGGGCAATATGTTATGTATTGGCCGCATATTCAAATTAGAGAGGGAATCGAAAATGAACGTATATATGGATGATCAAAGAAGTTGCCCGTTCGGGTATGTGCCCGCAACTACAGTAGAATGTGCTTTGCAAATGGTTCGGGATTATGATGTGAATATTCTTTCTCTTGATTTTAATATGGGATGGGGAGCGAAAAATGGACTAGATTTTGTAGAAGCTTTTTGTACAGAGGGGTTATATGTAAATGAAATTCACTTTCATACGAATGATGTTATCGGTATGCACAAGATGAAACAGAGAATGGATAAGGGAAAGGAAGAAGGAGAAATTACTCCTCACCTTGTTGTTAAATACGTGGGAAGCTAAAAACTCCAAAGTAAAACTTTGGAGTTTTTAATGCTTCATATGGGCTTGTAAAGGAATAATCTCTTCTTGTTGAGCTGTTGCGATTTCAGTTTCTTCCTGTTGAACTTCAGGCGTTTTCTTTGTTAAGTAGTGGTATACCATACCGACAAATACTGATCCGCCAATAATGTTACCAATTGTAACAGGAATTAAGTTATGAATAGCACCTGAAAAAGAAATTGTCTCAGGATGCGGTGAAACTAAAGATAAAGCAAAGAGTGATAAGTTTGCAATACTATGTTCGTAACCAGATAAGAAGAATGTGAAAACAAGTAGCATCATGACCATTATTTTTGCTGTGTCACCTTTAACCTGAGAAGGTAAGAAGCAAGCAAGACATACGAGCCAGTTACATAAAATGGCTTTAAAGAATAACTGCATTGTAGGTGTATTCATCTTTCCTTCAACGACTTTACTCATTAAGTGACCGTGATCAATTGCTTCAAAAATTCCAGTTGCGTAAAATAGTAAGGCAAAGAATAATGCGCCGGCTAAGTTACCTGCATAACAAGCAACCCAGTTACGAAGTGTATCAGAAATCGTTGTTTCTTTTCTTAAAGTTGCTACAGTAAAGTACATTGTGTTTCCAGTAAACAATTCAGCACCGCCATATATAATAAGTACGAGAGCAATCCCGAAAAACATAGAGGCAGATAAATAAGTTGCTGGTGAATCTGCAATGTGAAAAAAGTTACCTAATTTAAAACATAGTACAATAATAAAACCGATATAAATCCCCGCAAGTGCAGCACGAATGAAATATTGCATTGGGTTTGTATCTAGTATTTTCTTTTTGCTTTTAGCCAGTTTGACAACATAATCTAGTCCTTGTTCTAGCATGAGTAATACGCTCCTTTAGTAAATCTTCTATAAATACTCCTTATATGAATAAAGTACATGGAATTGTTCCTACTTTCAATGAGTTTGTGCAATGTTTCACAAAAAGGGCATACATACATTAAGAAAACGTTTACAAAAGGTAGTATAATGGAATTTTTTCTGGACATTGCGAGGAAGAAAGGAAAAAGAAAAAGCGCTGTAATTACAGCGCTTTTTCGTCTAAATTCTTTTCCACTTTTACTTCTACTTCTTTTGAGAAGAACCAACCACCAACTGCGATTCCGACTAATACAATCCAGAATGTAAGCTTCCACGGAGTGGATTCTGGGAATGAATGTGGAATTACATTTAATGCAGGGTGTGCTAACGTATAAACTGCTAGCTTCACACCAACCCAACCTACAATTAAGAATGCTGCAGTTTCAAGCCCTGGTTTACGTTTTAAGATTTGTACGAAAGCAGTTGCTGCAAATCGCATAATGATTAATCCGATAAGTCCACCTACAAAGATAACAACGAATTGCCCAGTATCCAGACTACCAATTGTACCTAGTCCTGTTTTTGGTAAAGTCATTGCTAGTGCAACAGCAGCTAAAATTGAATCAACTGCGAAGGCGATATCAGCAACCTCAACTTTAAATACAGTCCACCAAAAGTTCTCTTGTTTTTTCTTTGCTTCTTTTTCTTCTGTTTCTTCATCTGTATTCTTTTTAACATATGTTTTAAATAAGTGATTACCAGCGATAAACATAAGGTAGATGGCACCGATTGCTTGCACTTGCCATACATCGACTAAGAACGAAATCATAAATAACGATCCAAATCGGAAAACGAATGCCCCCGCTAATCCGTAAAATAGTGCTTTCTTTCGTTTTTCTTCTGGTAAATGTTTTACCATAATTGCAAGAACAAGAGCGTTATCAGCCGCTAAAATCCCTTCAAGTGCAATTAGGATGAGTAATACCCAACCATACTCCAATAATAATGATACATCCATGTACATTCTCCTCTCATCTCTATAACTTCTAAATAAGTGAAGAATTTCCCCACTATTTAGTTTCCCCATACTCCTGCCTATTAACTTTGGAAGAATCTGGAAATGAATGCAAAAAAGACCTCTGCCGTTAATAGGCAAAGGTCTTGCTAGACATATGTAATAAAAATGCCAACAAAGCCGGAAGAACTAAGTTCTACGTAATGACGACTTTGTTTCCAAGATATATTCTTGGACGCTACTCCCCTTTGGAGATATGTTATTGTATTCTCATTATATGGATAATTTATACGGTTGTCAACCTGTTAAAATATCTTCATTCGGATATTTTATTTTTCGGTTCTTTTTACGAGCAAATGAAAATGCCAATGTTAAAGGACCCATTTTCCCAAAAAACATCATAAAAATAATAATCGCTTTTCCAATTATAGTTAAGTGGGGTGTTAAGTTCATACTGAGGCCAACAGTCCCAAATGCTGAAAATACTTCGAAAGCACTCATCAATAGAGGAACTCGTTCAGTAATACTCAAAATTAAAATAGCAAAAAAGATAAATGAAATAGAAATAATAGTAATGGTTAATGATTTGACAATGAGAGTATCTTTAATGGATTTTTTAAATACGACAATATCTTCTTGTTCTTGTAAAAATTTAAATACGCCAAAAAATATGATTAAAAATGTTGTTAACTTAATCCCCCCACCCGTTGAAGCACTACCAGCACCAATAAACATAAGTAGCATCATTAATAGCAGGGAAGGTTTTGACAATGTAGAAATATCAACTGTATTAAACCCGGCAGTTCGCGTTGAAATTGCTTGGAAATAAGAGGCCATTCCTTCTTCAAATGGGGTAAAACCTCTCATAGAAAGAGAGTTATGGAACTCGAATATAAAAATAAAAAGGGTAGCAATAATGTTGATGATTAGAGTAGAAGAGAGCATAAGTTTTGAATGTAGTGTAAGGTTTTTAAAGTTTTTCTTTCTTTTTATGTCTACGATCACTGTAAAACCAATTCCACCTAAAATGATGAGAGAGGAAATGACGAAATTGACAATAATGCTATGAGAATGGGACATTAAATTATCGCTCCACACAGAAAAACCAGCATTGTTAAAGGCTGAGATTGAATGGAAAAAACTATAATAGATCCCTTTGGTAACCCCGTATTTTGGTACCCACTCAAAAGAAAGAATTAAAGTAGCGATACATTCGACTGTAAAAGAGAATAAAAATAATGCTTTGGCAAGACGGATGACGCCGCCTATATTCGTTTGATTTAATGCTTGTTGTAATAAAATACGGTTTTGAAGACCGATTTTTCTGCCGAGCATAATCGCAATTAAGACAGCAAAGCTCATAATACCAAGTCCGCCAACTTGTATAAGCGTTAAAATGACACATTGTCCAAACAAAGTAAATACTTTTCCAGTGTCCACAACACCAAGCCCTGTAACCGTACAGGCAGAAACTGTTGTAAATAAAGCATCGAGCCATGAAATAGACGTTGTTGTAGCGATTGGAAGCTTTAATAAGCATGTACCTATAATTGATAACATGATAAAAGACAAAGTAAGAACGCGGGGAGGACTCATACGAATGTTAATCCGTTTCATGTTATATATCGTTCCTTTCTGTTTGCTCTTACTAGTATGTGAAAAAGTCCGATTATGTATGTGAAAAATAGAAAGAGGCAGAGAATATCTGCCTCTAAGCCATATGTTATATTATTATCCACGTAATTGTTGTTGAGCTAAAGAAACAAGACGTTTTGTTACTTCACCGCCAACTGATCCGTTAGAACGAGATGCTGTATTAGACCCTAAGCTTACGCCGAATTCTTGTGCAATTTCATATTTAAATTGATCAAGTGCTTGTTCAGCACCTGGAACTAGTAATTTGTTTGTTTTTGCCATGATGATACACATCCTTATGAGTAATCCAGTCCAGATAAGTACTTATCTGAATTGGTACTGTTATTTTATGTGGAACCGGCGTGCTCATACGCGGAAGTAATCGGTGTGATTAGAAGTTATTGGATAGAAAAAAGAGTAGCAAATTTGCTACTCTTTTTTTAGTATTGTCGCTGTACCTTCCACGACAATATCATCCGATTGATTATATATATTTGTTTGCAACGTAATGATTTTTTTATCGTCACGCTTCTTAATAACCTCTGCCACAACGCGAAGTGTATCACCGATTTTGACAGGGGCACGGAATGAAACATTTTGGGATAAATAAATCGTATTTTTGCCTGGGAGTTTCGTTCCAAGGATGGTAGAAATAAAACTCGAAACGAGCATACCATGGGCAATGCGTTCTTTAAACATTGTCGTTTTTGCAAAAGAGTCTAAAATGTGAATAGGATTCACATCCCCAGTCAATTTTGCAAAATTGATAACATCTTCATCTGTAATTGTTTTTGTAAGGGATGCTTGATCACCGACTTGAATCTCATCATAACGAAGCTCCGGGACGGTTTGTGCTTCTTGAAATGGATTCATTTTGTCCTCCTTCTTTTCCATATCGAAAAATGCCAGCCATCTTGATGTAGTAGGAGGAAGAAAGAGTTTTGTTTGTGCTGCAGTTAGCTCCCACATTTTTCTTACTTGATGGAAGTAAATAGATTTTTTGAGTTTTCCTCGAACTTTTTTGCGAGTTCCAACTGTTTTGACTTGAACTCTTCCAAAAAACCTTCTAACTGTTTTTGAGCCTCTTCACGTTGTAATTGTTGTTGCTCAATAAATTGTTTTGTTGTTTCTTCAAATTGACCGCTTGTTTGTGTAAGAATTGACAAAGATGTTTTTGTAGGAGAAACAGTAAGTTGATGCATATGAGCAGAAAGTTCCTTCCATTTGTCCTGCCACTCGTTAATTTGATCATTTAAGGAGTTTCCAGTTAATTGTTTCACGTAATCTGTATATTGGTTGTTGAACTGAGCAGTGAGTTGTTGTAGTTCTTTTTCTAGTTCATCTACTCCTGATGTTAATTTATGCAAAGCGTCTTGTTGTTGTTTTAATGTTTCTAAAGTAAGCTGCTCTAATTGTTTCCCAGCTGAAGAGAAAAGGGAAAGTGATTGAGACCAGTTTTTCCAAAATGCATCGACTAATTCGTATGGTTTAGTTTCCATTATTTGACCCCCAAATGTTTTTTTGCATATTGTGAACGCAGATTACTCTGCTGTACCACCAGGTGAAGATGAAGAATCCTTTTCATCCTTTTCTGGAGAAGTAGAAAATGGAAAGAATGCATTGGTGTATAACGTGAAAAACGTTCGCAACATATTTTGATAATGTTCAAAAGAAGTCGCACATGTTGTTAAATATTGCTCTCCATATTCAGTTAAAGAATAAATTCTTTTTGCCGGCCCTCCATCGCTTGTATCCCAAGTAGAAGAAATAAGGTTTTCTTTTTCTAATTTGCGTAGTGTTCTATAAACATTACCTTGGTCAACAGAAGAAAAGCCGATATCCATTAGCATTTGAATAAGTTTGTAACCATGAAGACTCCAGTCTTTTAGACATAGAAGTAAGAAGGGAACTAAGAAGTTTTTTGGCATGGAGTTTGGTTGTTTCGCTTGGTTGCTCTCCAAACTTTCGCGTTGTTCTGGTTCATTTTGTAGCATGATTGTGCATCACCTCATGAATCAGTTAGATGGAATTTTTTGCTTATAAGTGCAATTTACACCTATCTGTTTTTAAAGTCAACACATTTGTTAGAAAATAGAAAAAAATAAAATATAGACTTGAAGTTTTATTCAGAATATTAGAAAATAGCGAATAGGTTGAATTGTTTCAAAAACGAAAAAAGGAGTGTAGGTAAAGTGATTGATCAAAAATTCGATCCACTACAAGCATGGAAAAATGCTTATGAACAAACCGAAACATTTTGGGGAAAAGCGCTCAATGAAACAATTAAAACAGAAGAATATTCTGCTTGGATGGGCAGCGTTCTAGATTTGAATTTGTTTTATCAAAAAGCATTAAATGATACGACAAAAACCTAGTTAGAACAAGTAAATGTGCCGACGAAAGAGGATATCGCAAGAGTGGCTACGCTTGTTATTAACTTAGAAAATAAAGTAGATAACATTGAGGAGTTTCTAGAGGAGAAAGTCGATTCTTTAGGACAAGCTCCTACATTAAAGCGTGATGTGACGAAAGTGAAACAAGATATTCGTACGCTTGAAACAAAAGTAGATCAAATTTTAGAATTGCTAGAAAAGCAAAATGCAGTACTAGCTAAACTACAAGTACCTGTAAAAGAAGAGGTAAAGCCTGCGAATAAGCCAGAAAATAAAAAATGATAAAAGCGCTTGTTTATAACAGATAAAAGAGAGAGGGAGAATCTCTTTTCACGTATAAACAGCGAAACATAATTATATATGGACTCTATAGTATGAGTACCAAAATGATTCATAACAATCGTTCACAAATTCATTTAAGGGGGAAAAGAAATGGTTCAATTAAATGGAAAAGTAGCAATCGTAACAGGTGGAGCAAAAGGAATTGGAAAAGCAATTACAGTAGCATTAGCACAAGAGGGAGCGAAAGTAGTTATTAACTATAATAGCAGTAAAGAAGCAGCTGAAAATTTAGTAAATGAATTAGGAAAAGACGGACATGATGTTTATGCAGTGCAAGCGGATGTTTCTAAAGTAGAAGATGCAAACCGACTTGTAGAAGAAGCTGTGAATCATTTTGGTAAAGTTGATATTCTTGTTAATAATGCTGGTATTACAAGAGATCGTACATTCAAAAAGTTAAATCGTGAAGATTGGGAGCGCGTAATTGACGTGAATTTAAGTAGCGTATTTAATACGACAAGCGCTGTTCTTCCATACATAACAGAAGCGGAAGAAGGAAGAATTATTAGCATTTCTTCTATTATTGGTCAAGCAGGTGGATTTGGCCAAACAAACTACTCAGCAGCAAAAGCAGGTATGCTAGGATTTACAAAATCGTTAGCGTTAGAACTTGCAAAAACAAATGTCACTGTAAACGCTATTTGCCCAGGATTTATTGATACTGAAATGGTAGCAGAAGTACCAGAAGAAGTACGTCAAAAAATCGTTGCAAAAATCCCGAAAAAACGTTTTGGTCAAGCTGATGAAATTGCAAAAGGTGTAGTATACCTATGCCGTGACGGTGCGTATATCACAGGTCAACAATTAAACATTAACGGCGGATTATATATGTAATGAAGCAAGAAAAAAGTGCATATCCATAGCAGGAATGCACTTCTTTTTTTTAGAAGGAAATCGACCAAAAAGGAGATAGAAAAATGACTACATTCGCAACAGAATGGGAAAAGCAATTAGAGCTATACCCAGAAGAGTACCGAAAAGCATACCGCCGAGTGAAAAGGGCGAGTGAAATTTTATTACGTGAACCAGAGCCGCAAGTAGGATTAACGCCGAAAGAGGTTATTTGGACGAAGAATAAGACGAAGCTTTATCGCTACATTCCAAAACAAGAAAAAACACAAAGAGTTCCAATTCTGTTAATATATGCTCTTATTAATAAACCATATATTATGGATTTAACTCCTGGAAATAGTTTAGTGGAATATCTAGTGGATCGTGGTTTTGATGTGTATATGCTTGATTGGGGCACATTTGGTTTAGAAGATAGTCATTTGAAATTTGATGATTTCGTGTTTGATTATATTGCAAAAGCCGTAAAAAAAGTAATGCGAACTGCGAAATCGGACGAGATTTCTTTACTTGGTTATTGCATGGGTGGAACGCTAACTTCTATTTATGCAGCGCTTCATCCGCACATGCCAATTCGTAACCTAATCTTTATGACAAGTCCTTTTGATTTCTCTGAAACAGGATTGTATGGTCCTTTATTAGATGAGAAATACTTCAATTTAGATAAAGCGGTTGATACATTTGGAAATATTCCGCCAGAAATGATTGATTTCGGAAACAAAATGTTAAAGCCAATTACGAACTTTGTTGGTCCATATGTTGCTTTAGTAGATCGTTCAGAGAATGAACGCTTCGTCGAAAGCTGGAGATTGGTTCAAAAGTGGGTTGGTGATGGTATTCCGTTCCCAGGTGAATCATACAGACAGTGGATTCGTGATTTTTATCAAAATAATAAATTGGTTAAGGGTGAACTCGTTATTCGCGGACAAAAGGTAGACCTTGCAAATATTAAGGCGAATGTCTTAAATATTTCTGGGAAACGTGATCATATCGCTTTGCCATGTCAAGTAGAAGCATTGCTAGATCATATTTCTAGCAATGATAAACAATATGTATGTTTACCGACAGGACATATGTCTATCGTTTACGGTGGAACAGCTGTAAAACAAACATATCCGACGATTGGAAATTGGCTTGAAGAGCGTTCTAATTAAAGATAAAAAATCCAACTAGCCTATGTTAGTTGGATTTTTTTATGAAAAATAACAAAACATAGAAAGGAGAAATTTATATTTTAGGAGTATAATTATGAAACTTATGATGGGTAAGTTGTTTTGGAATACAGGAGTTTCTGTACCTTGTTATCCACTGTTAGAAAATGATATGATATGTGATGTGCTCGTAGTCGGAAGCGGCGAAGCCGGTGCTCATATAGCGCATTCGTTAGCGAAAATTGGCATGAGTGTTACACTTATTGAAAAAAGAGCCATTGCATGTGGTAGCACAGCTGCTAATACAGGTTTACTACAATTTCTTCATGATAAATCGTTAACCTCTCTTATCCATACATTTGGTAAAGAAAAAGGGGTGCGAGCATATAAGCTTTGTTATGAAGCGTTAAGAACAATGGAAGCGGTAATACCGACTCTTGATATTAATCCCCATTTTATTCTGCGAAATAGTTTATATTATGCAAGTAAAAGTGAGGATGTCTCATTTTTACAAGAGGAGTACAATACGTTACAGAATTATGGATTTCCTGTTGAGTATTTTACAGCATCTGATATTAAGGAGCGTTATCCTTTTATAAAACGAGCGGCATTATATACACACGGTGATGCTGAGGTAAATCCGTATTTATTAGCACATAGTCTTTTGCATAAAGCAAACCAAATGGGAGCTAATATATATGAACATACAGAGGCAATACATATAAAAAAACGCAAAAATGATTTAATTTGTTACACGAAAACAGGGAATCAAATTGTAGCAAAGAATATTATTATGGCGACAGGTTATGAAGCGCTTTTTGGAAAGAAAGAAAAAAATACAACAGTAGACACCTCTTATGCAATTGTAACAAATGAAATAGATCAGTTTGAACTGGCATGAGCGATCGTTAATTTGGGAAACGGCACGGCCCTACTTATATTTTCGAACGTATCAAAACCGCATTATTGTAGGCGGATTAGATGAAGCGATGCAAATTCAAACAATCGGTGATACGAAATTATTGCATAAGCGTGATATCCTTATTAATATTGTAAAAGAGATGTTCCCGCAGTATAAAAATATACAGGCAGACTACTATTGGGCAGCTGTATTTGGTGGTACTCATGATGGTCTTCCCATTTTAAAAGAAGATGAAAAGATACATAATTTATTTTACGCATTGCCGTATGGAGGTAATGGAACTGTATATGGAATGGTCTTTGCCAAATTATTTGAGCAGTTATTTACAAATAAAGAAAGTAAAGATTTTTCTTTATTTAATCGATAGAAAAAAGGTAGCGAAGTGATGGAATGAGAGATATAAAAAAGTTTTTACAAAAATTACGTCCTGTACAACTCATCGTTTTGTTTTATTTATTAGCGGTAGTTGTATCGGTGATATTGCTTAGTTTCCCGTTTGTTACGAAGCCCGGTGTGAAATGGACATTTATAGATGCTCTTTTTACATCGGTTAGTGCGGTAAGTGTTACGGGGCTGTCTGTTATTACGATTCCAGATACGTTTACTACTGCAGGAATTATTGTTTTAGCTCTTATTTTACAATTAGGCGGCTTAGGAATTATGGCGCTTGGTACATTTGTTTGGATCATTACGGGGAAAAAGATTGGTTTGCAAAGAAGAAGATTAATTATGGCAGATCATAATCAAGGGAATTTATCGGGTCTCGTAGAATTGATGCGTTCTATTTTAATTGTAATTATTTCGATAGAACTTATTGGAGCAATCTTATTAGGTACAAGATTTTTACTTTACTTTCCGACTTGGCAAGAAGCTTATTTTCACGGTTTCTTTGCAGCTGTTAGTGCGACTACGAACGGCGGATTTGATTTAACAGGACAGTCATTAATTCCGTATAAAAAAGATTATATTGTTCAAATGATTCATATGTTACTAATTATTTTAGGAGCGATTGGTTTCCCTGTGCTAATGGAAGTAAAGCAATTTCTTAGTAAAAGGCGACAACAATTATTCCGTTTTTCATTATTTACAAAATTGACGACAACAACATTTTTCGTACTCGTTGTTGTGGGTACAATTATGATTTTTTTACTGGAGAGAAATCATTTTTTAGTAGGAAAATCATGGCATGAAACTGTATTTTATACATTATTTCAATCTGTGACGACGCGAAGTGGTGGACTTGCAACAATGGATATACGTGAATTATCACAACCGACGCTTTTATTTATGAGTATATTAATGTTTATAGGGGCATCTCCAAGTTCGGTTGGGGGCGGAATACGTACAACTACATTTGTTGTTAGTATATTGTCACTATACACCTTTGCAAGGGGCGGTAGAACAGTTAGAGTCTTCAAACGTCAGCTACATGAAGAGGATGTACTGAAAGCATCTGTCGTTATGACGATGGGGATTTTGTTATGTGCTACTGCGCTATTCATTTTATCTATTACGGAAAATGTACCGCTTATGAGCTTAATTGTTGAAGTTTGTTCTGCTTTCGGAACGACGGGACTATCAACAGGTGTTACGCCTGATTTAACAACTGTTGGGAAACTTGTACTTATTGTGCTTATGTTTATCGGACGCGTTGGTATTTTAACATTTATTTTAGCTAGTGGTGGAAGGGAACAACCACCTCGCTATAAATACCCGAAAGAGCGGATTATTATTGGATAGTATGAAACCATTCTACCTACGTTAGGTAGAATGGTTTTTTAGTCGTTAATGCCAAATTGTGGATGCATAAAAGCTTCATTTTTATTATCCACTTCGTTTTTTAGTAACTCTTGATTTTCTTCTGAAATCCACCCAATATCATTTGTCGGATGGATCCACTCATCGCCAGCCATAATGGCAGGATCTACTTCATCACTCCAATTGTTAAGCGGACTGTTCTCGGAATTATATTTACTGTCTCCAATTACAACATTATATTGATTCACAAAAGGTTGTTGCATCGTTTTTCCTGTTCCTTTAAAAGATGGAAAATTCATTTGATGCGGGAGCGTTTCGTCTAAAATGGGTGATTGAATCTTTTCTTTTTTCTTCAAAATTATCGCTCCTTTTTATAATGATTTCTTCATATGTAGTATTTCCATCTAACGCCTCTTATGTACTTGTTAACACTTGCCAGTAATAATTATTTTAAGTTGTTTCAAACTAGAGTAGAAAGTGATTTCTTGAGAGCAGGTGAATGTATTGGTAAAAAGAAAAGTGAAACAAAATGCGGCAATCAATAATAATAAAACTCCGAAAGAAAGCTTACCAGATGCAGAATTTGCATTAGAGTATGAAGGAGAAAATAGCGCAAAGTATGCGAATCGTAATTCAAAAAAAGGGAAACAAAAATGAGGCGTTTTTTACAAACGCCTCATTTTTTTGTGGGATTATAAAGGTTTTTTTAATTATTTGTAAATTTAGTGTTTTCTATTAGCGGAAAAATGCGAAAAAACATAGAAGTAGCAACGTATTACACAAAAACAAACAACAAACAAAAGATTAATGTTGGTTTAATACTGCTTTTACACTAGTTGTTTATATTTGAGTTGTACATAAGATTTGTAAAAGGAGAGAGAAACAGTGAAAAAAACAATCTTTAAAGCTGTAGCGACTGGAATGGTATTTTCGTTATTAATGGGGTGTGGTGCAAAGAAGGAAGAAAGTGCTGGAGCGAAAGTGAAAGATGACAAATTATCTGGATCATTAACTGTTTACACAGCAATTGAAGAAGAACTTGTACCAATTTATCTTGATTCCTTTAAAAAGAAATATCCTGATGTGAAATTGAACATTGTACGTGATTCAACAGGAGTTATTACTGCGAAATTGCTAGCTGAAGGGAAAAATACACAAGCAGATGTTGTATGGGGAACTGCGGCATCAAGTCTATTAGCTTTAGATAAAAAAGATATGTTAAAAGGATACTCTCCAAAAGGAGCAGATCGTGTTCTTCCACAATTTAAAGATGATAAGCAACCTGAAAAATGGGTAGGAAATACTGCATTTATGACGGGGATTGCTGTAAATAAAGAAGAGTTAAAGAAGAAAAATTTACCGATGCCAGAATCATATGAAGATTTAACGAAACCAGAGTATAAAGGAACACTTGTTATGCCACATCCAGCATCATCTGGAACAGGATTTTTAACAGTTTCTGCATGGCTACAAATCATGGGTGAAGATAAAGGCTGGGATTACATGAAGAAACTTCATGATAATATGGCAAGTTATACGCATTCAGGATCAAAACCAGCGAAATTAGCAGGAGCGGGTGAATATCCAGTTGGCGTATCAATGGTTTATAGTGCTTTGAAAGAGAAACAAAAAGGTGCACCAGTTGAAGTTGTATTGCCGAAAGAAGGATTAGGTTGGGAAGTAGAAGCGAACGCACTTATTAAAAAAGATAATGCAAAAAATGAAAAATTAGCGCAAGCATTTTTAGATTGGGCGATTACTGATGATGTAATGAAGTTATACTTCGAGAAAAATGGATTTGCGACAATTAAAAATGATTATAAACTTCCAGATGGATTCCCTAAAGATGTAACAGAAAAGTTATACAAAAAGAATGACTTTAAGTGGGCAGCAGAAAATCGTGACAAAATTTTAGAAAAATGGGAAAAAGAGTTTGGCCAAAAAGCAGAACCGAAAAAGTAAGTGAGTGGGAGAGAGAAAAAATGAGCGAATATTTATCAATTCAACACATTCAAAAACAGTTTGATGCATTTACAGCGTTAAAAGATATTTCTTTTACTGTGAACAAAAATGAGTTTGTATGTTTATTAGGCCCAAGTGGTTGTGGGAAAACGACATTGCTTCGAATTTTAGCAGGTCTAGAAGAGGCAACAACAGGTAGTATAGCTGTGAATGGAAAAGATATTACAGCATTACCTCCTGGAAAGAGAAACTTCGGAATGGTGTTCCAATCGTATGCATTATTTCCGAATTTAACAGCACTTGAAAATATTGAATACGGCTTAAAGACAAAAAAATATGGAAAAGCAGAAGTAAAAGAGAAAGCGCTAGAGGCGTTAAAACTTGTAGATTTACTGAATGTAAAAGATAAATATCCTGCTCAAATGTCTGGTGGACAACAGCAGCGAGTGGCACTTGCACGTGCGCTCGCTCTGTCTCCAGATATTTTGTTACTTGATGAGCCGTTATCTGCTTTAGATGCGAAAGTACGTGAAAAGTTACGTAGAGAAATGCGTGATTTGCAAGAGAAAGTAGGAGTAACAACTATTATGGTCACGCATGATCAAGAAGAGGCATTAACGATGGCTGATAAAATTGTTGTAATGAATCATGCGGAAATTATGCAGATTGGAACACCAGAGGAGATTTATCAAAGACCAGCCAATCCGTTTGTGGCAGATTTTATTGGTTCTATTAATTTCTTTTCGAAAAATAACGAAGAGCATGCAATTCGTCCTGAACATGTAACAATTGTACAAAAGGACGGTATTAAAACAGTTGTGGAAAGTATGGAGTTTCGTGGATCTGTATATCGGACGGAAGTGCGAGTCGTAGAAGAAAACACATACCTTTATAATGAGAAAATTGTAGTGGATATATTAGCATCAGAAGTAGAAGTAGCTGATATTAGAAAAGGAAAGCCGATTCAAATCTCTTTCTCAGAAAATCATATGTTGTCATATGGAAAGAAGGTCATTGTATAGATGGAGATGTTAGAAAACTACAAGGTAGAAAGTGCGAAAAAAAAGATTAAGAGAAGTATAGGGAAAGAGGAATGGATCCAAAGGCTTGTAATTATCGGTATGATTCTTTCCTTCCTTATCATACTTGTATTACCACTATTACAACTATTTACACAAGCTTTTTATAATAAAGATGGAGTTTTCATTGGTTTAGCGAATTTCAGTAAATATTTCACAACGCCGACTTTAGTTCAGTCTTTACAAAATACGGTATGGATTTCGGGCGCAACAACAATTATTTCAGTTTCAATTGCATTCGTTTACGCATATGCGATTGCCCGTACGAATGTTTTGGGAAAGCGTGTATTTCAGTATGTAGCGTTATTACCATTGTTTGCACCAACGATGATGCACGGTATAGCACTTACATATTTATTTGGTAATCAAGGGCTAGTAACGAAAGGAATGTTTGGGTTATTTGAAGGTATACAAATCCCTTTATATGGACCAGTAGGAATTGTAATAGCTGAAGTTATGTATACATTTCCGCAAGCCTTTCTCATATTACTAATTGCCTTTCAAGGATCCGATTATCGTTTATATGAAGCTTCTAATATGCTAGGGGCGAGTAAAACAAAACAATTTTTCACGGTTACTTTACCTAGTGTAAAGTACGGATTAATTAGTGCAATGTTTGTTGTGTTTACACTTAGTTTCACTGATTTTGGGGCACCAAAAATTGTTGGTGGACAATATAATGTGCTTGCTACTGACGTATACAAACAAGTAATTGGACAGCAAAATATGTCGATGGGTGCAACAGTTGGAATGATTTTATTAATCCCAGCTATATTCGCATTTGCAGTTGATCGTATTACGCAAAGAAAGCAGGCGAATTTCTTATCTTCAAAAGCAGTACCATACAGAATAATAGCTAATAAGAAAAGAGATGTCATCTCATTCATATACTGTAGTGTGATTACATTTATGATCATTTTGTTATTTGTGGCAGTTGGTATTGCTGCAAGTGTGAAAGTATGGCCATATAATATGAGTTTTACATTTGAGCATTTTAATTTTTCGAGTTTAACAGGAGATGGACTTGAAGCATTTAAAAATAGCGTAATTGTTTCAGCAGTTACAGCAGTTATTGGGGCGATTTTAACATTTGTATTTGCATATGCAATTGAGAAAATAGACCAGCTACAATTCTTCCGAAAAACAGGTTACTTTTTCTCTATCGTTCCTTTAGCCATACCAGGTTTAGTACTCGGATTAGGATATGTCTTTTTCTTTAGTCAACCAACGATTCAAATTTTGGGACTATCAGTAACGAACCCGTTTCATTCTTTATACGGAACAATCGCTGTGTTAGTACTAGTAAATATCATTCATTTTTATTCTGTAACATTTGTCACGGCAACGACTGCTTTAAAGAAATTAGATCGAGAGTTTGAGCTTGTTTCGCAGTCGATGGGTATTCCGTTTTATAAAACATTCTTTAGAGTAACGGTACCAATGTGTTTACCAGCAATTTTAGAAATGGTAATGTACTACTTCGTAAATTCAATGGTAACTGTATCGGCAGTTGTATTCCTATATGCAGCTGATTTTAAACTAGCTGCCGTATCAATCGTAAATATGGATGATGCAGGAAATGTGGCGCCAGCAGCTGCAATGAGTGTGCTTATTGTTGTTACAAATATTGTAGTAAGAGTTGTATATGAATGGGGAACGAAAGCACTTCGTAACCGAACTTCACAATGGCAAAAAAGATAAGTAAGAAAGGTGATGGACAGAATGAAAATTGAAGCAGTTATTTTTGATTGGGCAGGGACAACAGTTGATTACGGATGTTTTGCACCACTAGAAGTATTCATGGAGATTTTTCATAAACGGGGTGTAGCAATTACAGCAGAAGAAGCTCGTAAGCCAATGGGGTTATTAAAAATAGATCATGTAAGGGCACTTACTGAGATGCCTCGTATTGCGAGTGAGTGGAATCGTGTTTTCCGACAATTACCAACAGAAGCAGACATTCAGGAGATGTATGAAGAATTTGAAGAGTTTCTCTTCGCTATTTTACCGCGCTATGCTTCGCCGATTAATGGAGTAAAAGAAGTGATTGCTTCTTTACGTGAAAGAGGAATTAAAATTGGTTCAACGACTGGTTATACGAGAGAAATGATGGATATTGTAGCAAAGGAAGCAGCGTTACAAGGATATAAACCTGATTTTCTTGTTACGCCAGATGATGTTCCAGCAGGCCGTCCATATCCATGGATGTGCTATAAAAATGCAATGGAACTTGGTGTGTATCCGATGAACCATATGATAAAAGTTGGGGACACAGTATCAGATATGAAAGAAGGTAGAAATGCTGGAATGTGGACAGTGGGTGTAATTCTTGGCAGTAGCGAGCTCGGTTTAACGGAAGAGGAAGTGGAGAATATGGATTCGGTAGAACTTCGTGAAAAAATAGAAGTAGTTCGCAATCGTTTCGTTGAAAATGGGGCGCACTTTACGATAGAAACGATGCAGGAACTCGAAAGCGTAATGGAACATATCGAGAAACAAGAACTTATTATTTCATAAAAGGGGAATAGGATCATGACTGAAAATCACTACTTATTATTAACACCAGGACCATTAACGACAACAAAATCAGTAAAAGAAGTTATGCTATACGATTGGTGTACGTGGGATGATGAATATAATACGATGGTGCAAGAAGTAAGAGCTAAACTTGTATCGTTAGCGACGAAGGAAGAAGAGAAATATACAACAGTGTTAATGCAAGGAAGCGGTACGTTTTCAGTTGAAGCAGTAATTGGTTCTGTTATTCCGGCAAATGGGAAGCTTCTCGTTTGTACAAATGGTGCGTACGGTAAGCGCATTGTGCAAATGGCAGAGATGTTACAGATTGATGTAGTGGTCAGTCAAACAGAAGAGTGGGAACCTACTAATATTGTAGAAGTAGAGAAGTTATTGCAAGAAGATAAAGAGATTACGCATATTGCAGTTGTTCATTGCGAAACGACGACAGGCATTATAAATCCAATTGTAGATGTATGTAAATTAGGAAAACAGTATGGAAAGGTTACAATTGTTGATGCGATGAGTAGTTTCGGCGGGATTGAAATAGACATTGCTGATTTACAAATTGATTTTTTAATTAGTAGTGCGAATAAGTGTATTCAAGGGGTTCCTGGATTCGGATTTGTAATCGCAAAACGTGATGAATTATTGAAGTGTAAAGGGCAAGGACGCTCTTTATCTCTTGATTTATATGATCAATGGGAAACGATGGAAAAACAAAATGGGAAATGGCGTTTTACTTCACCTACACATGTTGTACATGCTTTTTATCAAGCACTACTTGAACTAGAAAAAGAGGGAGGAGTAAGAGCGCGTTACAATCGATATTACAACAATCAAAAACTACTAGTAAATAGAATGGGAGAAATCGGATTTAAGCCACTAGTAGATGAGGAATATCAATCTCCTATTATTACATCTTTCATTTATCCAAAAGAGGGATTCGAGTTTCAACAGTTATATAACGAATTAAAGCGTTATGGATTTGTTATTTACCCTGGAAAAATTTCGAAAGTAGATACGTTCCGCATTGGAAATATCGGTGATGTACATGAAGAAGATATTAATCGCTTAGTTGATAGTATTGCTAAAGGAGCTGTTATTGGGTGAAAGTATTTTGCTTAGGTGGAGCAGGTAAAATTTGTCGCGAAGCTATTTTGGATTTAGTTCAATTTTCATCTTTTGAGACAATTACAGTAGCTGATTTTAACGAGGTAGAGGGCCGTAAAGTAGTAGAATGGCTCAACGACCCTCGTGTTGATTTTGTAAAAGTAGATGTAAAGAATCACGAGGATACGGTTGCAAAAATGATTGGTTATGACATTGTAATGGACGGTACGACGATAAAGTTAAACAGATTGTCGACCCGCTGTATTGCAGAAGCAGGCTGTCACGGTGTGAACTTAAATGGATTTGGTGAAGAAAATGAATCGCATGCTATATTTGTTGAAAATGAAAAGATATGTTTACCTGGATTTGGCATGACGCCAGGTGTAACGCAAATGATGGCAATGCATGCAGCAAATCAATTGGATACTGTAGAGTCTGTCCGTGTAAGTCACGGTTCGTATCGTCCGATTGCTTTTTCTGCATCAATTACAGAGACAACGACATATGAATATGATCCATATTTACCATCGCGTACAGTGTATGAAGATGGTGAATTTAAGCAAGTACCTCCGTTTGCGCGTCCGAGAGAAATAGAATTGCCAGAGCCTTATGGTAAGGCAACGCAGTATATCATTCCGCATTCTGAAACGATTACGCTAGCAAAGGCATTAGAAAATAAAGGTGTCAAACTGATAGAGACGAGAGGAACTTGGCCACAGCAAAATATGCAACTTGTACGTGCTTTATATGATTACGGCATATTGCGTAATGATCAGATTGAAATAAACGGGAAAGAAATAGGCATTATGGATTGTATTTCACAGTATTTATTGCAATCGAAAGAAGGGCAAGAAACAGAGCTTTATGGTTATGCACTTCATGTAGAAGTAATAGGTATGAAAAATAATGAGAAGCAAAGACATGTGTTATATCATACACATCCGTTATCTGATGGTTCTGTTGTAGGATGGGAAAAATTAAGAGCGTATACGAGAAACGTCGGTATTCCATTTGGGATTGCTGCAGAGTTAATTGCAAATGGAAATGTAAATAGGGTGGGTGTTGTTACGCCTGAAGAAGCCTTTGAAAATCCACAATTGATTTTTGATGAGCTAGCAAAGCGCGGTATTCATATTCATGAAGAAGTTTCTACTTATAAAGAAAATTATAGCTTTGTATAAGTAAGGAAGTTTATAAGGGAGATATAAATGAGGTGAAGCTATGTCTGTAGTAGGAGAAGAAAGAAAGCGAACCATTCTTGAAAAGGTAGAATTTAAAGGGAAAGTAAAGGTTTCAGAATTAGCGAGAGAATTTGCTGTATCAACAGAAACGATTCGTCGATATTTAGAAGAATTAGATCGTGAAAAGAAGCTGAAAAAAGTGTATGGTGGAGCTGTTCAACTTCCAGGCGCTGGAGTAGAGGCACCAATGTTAGAAAGAGAAATGCTACATATAGAAGAGAAGAAAAGAATTGGTTATAAAGCAGCGACATTTGTAGAAGACGGTGATGTCATTGCAATTGATGATGGAAGTACACCGCTTCAAATGGTTCCATACCTTGTTCATCGTAAAAACTTAACGATTGTAACAAGTTCATTTCCAGTCGCAACACAATTAATTTCTTCTATTAATAAAAAGATGTTTCACGGTGAAGTTTTATTTATAGGTGGAAAAGTATCTCCAAAGCATTCGCGTGTATCAGGGTCTATTTCTCAGCAAGTCATACAGCAATTTCATTTTCATAAAGCGTTCGTTTCGATTGATGGGTTATTACCTAGTTTTGGAGTTTCCAGCTTTGAATTAGAGAAAGCGAAATTGTCAGAGGCGATGATGAAATTAGCTGAGAAAACATATATTTTATGTGATCATACGAAGGTAGGAGTGAAAGGGAATTATCGTATAGCAGCAATTTCGCGTATTCAACACGTAATTTGTGATAAAAAAATGCCATATAGCTTTGAAGAAGAACTTAAGAAGCATAATATTCAGTGGACAGTTTGTTAAATACAGTGAAAGCACATAAACTCCCGCCTAATTTTTAGGTGGGAGTTTTATTATCTGTAAATCGTAAAATAAAAGATTTGCAGTTATGCAAAAAGTGGACACATTTTCTCACCTCTTTCATATAATTTACCAATACAAAAAAAGTTGGTCGAAGGAAAGAAGGGAGAACATGTCAGAACGAATATATAATAAACTTGTATTGTACGCGAATATTTTGCAAAAAATCGGTGTCATCAATGAGAAGGAAAAAAGTGAAATTCTTCATACGATAGGTAAAAAAGCCCTTTGAATAAAGGGCTTTTTTATTTTTTTATCTTTAAAAATATAAATTTAATGTAATATTCTCATTGACAATGATAATGATATTCATGTGCGCCCATACGGGCATTTAGAGATTCAACTCTAGCAAAGTTGTAGGCTCAGGTCTCACAAAAGCCTATCATCAACCAACTTATCCA
>NZ_JAKUGE010000033.1:0-58234 GCF_022663795.1 Bacillus cereus group sp. BfR-BA-01349 | reverse complement strand
ACTTCACGGCCTTTCCCCGATAGAATATCGGGAAAAGGCCGTGGCATAATACTCTTTTTATTACTGTCTACTTGACAGGGAGATGACCACTCATGGCTCTTTTTTATTACGAATTTGACTAGCTTCACGACTAAATCTCTCTGAGTATCTTATTGCTAATTTAGTAATATTCATTCGAGTGATATCTTCTAAGGTATATCCCATAATTTAAAAATAAGAAAAGCCACTTATCTAAGTGGCTTTTCTTATTCTTAATAGACAAAATTAATTTAAATTCATCATTTTCTTCACACTATTTTTAAAATGAACATAATTATGTTTTTCTACTAAACGGCCTTTTACTCCAATCTGCAGATAAATTATTTAACAAGAAAAATGTATTTGGA
Source organism: Bacillus cereus group sp. BfR-BA-01349 (assembly GCF_022663795.1). NCBI lineage: Bacteria > Bacillati > Bacillota > Bacilli > Caryophanales > Bacillaceae > Bacillus > Bacillus cereus group sp. BfR-BA-01349. The sequence continues at coordinate 57,848 of NZ_JAKUGE010000033.1, read as the reverse complement.
ACTGGTAATGGAAACCTCGCAGCTTGAAAATTTGTAAGAAGCGGAGATGCAATAACGCCATCTATGGTACTACCGGCTTGGACTTGCACCATATCTCCTGCATTCAATTGTACAATGGTAGAAACTGTTACTGCATTTAAAAGCCCAGTATTTCCACCAAAAAAGCTATCATCTCCTGCTATTAAAGCACTGTTAACTGTTATAAATACTTCCGTCACATAATTTAGAGTATCATCAGTAGGACTAAAAATTATAGTAGTAATAATTAAATATACTCCATCTTGTTGCGGTATAAATGTTGATACACCATCATATTCACCATTTAAATCGAATTGTGTAGTTTCAAATGTTACTATAGACAGTGTATTAGCAGTAACGGACTGATCAGTAGATTTGAAAGCTCTGAATGCAGATTCAAATCCCGTTGGTAGAGTAAATGAAGAAATCGGTGGCAATGTCGGTCCTATTAAACTCGAATCCAGTGAATCAGCAGATGGATTTTTAGAGTTTAATCCTTCCCATTTCTTTTTCCTCTCCATATATCTCACTCCAAATTAAAATCATTTCTAAAATAAGAAAATATTAATTGTACAAAATATGATATATACAAGATGTACTATTCCAAATAAGGTGTTTTAAATAAAAATATTGCTTCAAATATACAAAATCATTTTATAAAATTAACTTTTGTAAAAAAACAACTAATATATTAAATAATCAATTCAGTTTATATATGGTAAAATATATCCATCGCTGATATGTCCAACTATGTAATTTTCATAGCAGCAAAATTACAACTAGACTTATACAACATGATTCAAAACAAATGAAGGAGTGTTTTAAGTGAAAGGACATATTCGAAAAAGAGGAAATAAATATTGCATCATTATTGATATCGGTCCTGATCCAGAGACAGTAAAAAGAAGATAAAAGTGGTTTACTGGTTATAAGACAAAAAAGAAGGCGAAAAAAATTACGGAGTTAAATAAAGGGACTTTTGTGGAGCCGTCTAAGCTTGCTTTAAAAGACTATCTGGTTCAGTGGTTAGAAATTAAAATGAAACGTATAGAAAAGAATATCTACGTTTCTTATAGTAGCAACATGCCCCACCATGTTATAACTAACATAGGAATGATTGCACTTCAGAAATTAAATGTTATGCACATTCAAGAATAGTATAAATCAGCACTAGATAATGGTATTTTAAATAATTCCATACTCCTATTGCATTGGATAGTAAAAGCAGCTTTAAATCTAGCAGTTAAATAAAATATTATTTCTAGAAATACCGCGAAAACAAGTGAATTTTATTAACAAGTTTCGTGCAGCTTAACACATGTTATCATGTATAATACATATGAAAAGGAAATTCAGAATAACGAGGCAAATATTATGGACTTTGTTTATATTAATCAAAACGTATTAAATAATCTTCTATACATTTTATGTAGTATATTTGTTTTTTATTTCATATATGATAGCCGGCACTATTTAAAGAAATATAAAATACTACTGATTACCCTTTGTTCTAGTATCCCGCTTATTTTATGTATGCGATACCCTATCTATATGGATGAAAGTTGTATTCATGATTTAAGACAAATTCCGGTCATAATAGGTACGCTTTATGGTGGATTCCCTGTCGGTATCATATTGTTTACAATTTTATTAATTACGAGATTTTTATTTTATGGCTTTAACATGCTGACAGTTGTTGTTTACGGAATAATGTTCATCGTTACAGCACTCGCATCTTCAAAATTTAATACATATAATAGAAAACTTAAAGTAGCTTTTTCCATGTTTTTAACCTTTTTCCTAGCAATATTTACAACTTTAATTGTATTAACCTTATCAGATTTTGAAGTGAATAATTTGTATATTATTTATTTCATGGTATTACCGACTACTTTAATGTTATTTATTGTTTATATAAATGAAGTTATTAAAGATGCTGTATTAATGCGCTCAAAATTAATTAAAATGGAAAAAATGGAGATTGTTAGCCAACTCGCTGCAAGTATATCGCACGAAGTCAGGAATCCCTTAACGGTTGTAAAAGGATTTACACAGCTTTTAAAAACACAAAATTTAACTCCTGAATCAAGAGACGAATATATTAAACATATACTTGAAGAGTTAAATCGTGCCCAAGAAATTATCGATGATTACTTAACGTTTGCCAAACCTGCTCCAGAAAAATTAGATCAAATTTCAGTAAAACAAGAGTTAAATCGAGTTATTAATATGATATTGCCATTGTGTAATATGAATACGATACATATTACACAGGATTTTTCTGAGGCAACCATTGTTGGTAATAAACAGCACTTTCAACAATGTTTTTTAAACTTAATAAAAAACAGTATTGAAGCAATGCCTAATGGTGGTACCTTAAGTATTTCCTCATCTATCAATAATAGTAAAGTTGAAATACGAATTGAAGATAGCGGAGTTGGAATGTCACAGGAGCAAATACATCGATTCGGTGAACCGTATTTTAGTACAAAAACAAAAGGAACTGGTTTAGGTACAATGGTTGCTGTTAAGATTATTGAGACGATGCATGGAAGTTTAAAAATCAGAAGTATCGTTAGTAAAGGAACGACTTTAACGATTACGTTCCCGAAATATAGTAAGAATACGCATTAAAACAAATAAAAAAGGAGCATAGTCGCTCCTTTTTTATTTGTTTCGATACATAAGTATCTTCAATGTTTTTTTAGTTTACATTTGTGAAGACTAATTAAAAATTAGTATCCTCCGCCCCAGCAGCTGCATCCTACAATTATTAATAGAATGAATAACACAACTAATAAAGCGAAACCTCCACCAAAACCACAAGAACCACCGTAACTCATATTTTCTCCTCCTTTTGGTTTGAAAACTAATAGGTAGTTGATCATTTTAACTGGTTCGTATTATACATTATGTGTATATCCCTTTTTTGAGCATGTCTACATAAAAATAAGTAAAAGCACTCATGTAAGAGTGCTTTAAAACGGATACCAAAAGTTTTGAAATACGTTTAATTTTAAATATACCGCAACAATGAATATGAAAAAACCGGCAAATAAAGCGATGAAATCTTCACATTTCGCCTTACTTGTATAAAACCATGTACGTTTATCCTTCTTTCCAAATCCTCTTAAATCCATTGCATTTGAAACCGTGTCTATTCTTTCTAGAGAATGAATGATCAGTGGCCAGAAAATTAAAACACGGTTCTTCATACGAACCCATAAACTTGCTTCTCCTTTTTCAAAAGCCACTCCTCTTGCTTCTTGCGCGTGTTTAATAATTTTATATTCAGACTGGATGTCAGGAATATAACGTAGTGCAATATTTATTGCATATGTAATCTTATAATGAATACCAAGTTTACTTAAGCTACTTACAAATTCGCTTGGATCTGTCGTGTAAATAAAAAGAAGTGTAAATGGTAATAACGTAAAATACTTTAATGAAAGTGTAGCTGCATAAAATAATGTTTCATATGTAATCGTTGCATATCCAACATGTAAAAACGCGGTATATGATTCAGTTAATTCAGATCCATGAGTTGGTGTAATAAATAAAATCATGACAGAGTTTAATAAACTAAATGTAAATATGACACTAAAAACAATTAAAATTTTACGAAATGGAATTTTAGCAACGCTGAGTCCGATACACCCAATAATAAATAATATTAGCAACACCCGAAAATCAAAAAACAAAAAAGTAAGCGTCATACAAAAAATAAATAAAAACAATTTCACTACCCCATCCATACGATGAAAATATGTACTATGCACCTTCCTCCCTCCTATTACTGTCTAAATAAAGCTCCATAAATTTTTCTGGAGATGCAATCCCACTAAATTTAACAAGCTTGGTTAAAGAACTCTCTCTTAAGTTGGCTCTTTGAAACGTTTCTTGATCACCAAATACATTAGACACTGTATTATCCGCAATAATTTCCCCTTCATGTAGAACTACTGCACGGTCTGCATATTCTAGTACGAGATTCATATCGTGAGTGATAAAAACAAATGAAATACCCTTTTTAGCTAAAGTTTTAATAAACGACATAAATTGTTTATAATGATAATAATCTTGTCCCGCTGTCGGTTCATCTAATATGATAAGCTTAGGATTTGTTGTTAATACAGATGCGATTGTTAATCTCTTTTTTTGCCCATAGCTTAGCGATTGAATTGGCCAATTACGAAATGGATATAAACCACAAATTTTTAAAGTTCCTTCTACTTTATTCTTAATTTCTTCCTTAGAAAAATTATGTAATGTTAATGTAAATGAAACTTCTTCAAAAACAGTAGGCTGTGTAATCATATGATTTGGATTTTGCATCACGTAAGATATGATTTCCCCACGTTTACGAATAGACCAAGAATTAATATCTTCACCTTTTAACAAGATTTTCCCATTTTTCATTTTGTTTATGCCTATAAGACTATGAGCTAATGTTGATTTCCCTGCTCCATTATGTCCTAACAGTGCCACAATTTCTCCTTCATATATTGAAAGGTTTACATTTTCTAATGTTTTTTGTTTATTAGGGTATGAAAATGATAAATTCTCCACTTTAAGTAATTCCTTGTTTTTAGTATTCCCTTTTAATATGACTTGTTTCTCCATCCACTCTTTTATAACGTTGCTTACCTTTTCTTTTTGAAGGTTTTCCATTGGATATATTACGTCATTATTACTATCAAAATGTAATCTCTTTAATGCTTCGATGTAAATAGGCTCTCTTAAGCCGATACGTGGTAATATATTTGACGCTAAGATTTCTTTTGGTGTTCCTATCGCAATAACTTTACCTTCATCAATTAATATAACTTTGTCTAAATCCAGTTTTAAAATTTCTTCTATTCTATGTTCGATAATAACAATCGTTTTATTATATTGTTCATGTATATCTTTCATAAGTTCTATCGTATGTAAGGCGCTTAGTGGATCTAAATTAGCTAACGGTTCATCGAACAATAATATATCCGCATTTGTTGTTAATAAACCAGCAAGAGAAACTGTTTGCTTTTGACCTCCTGATAATTCATGTGGACTTTGTTTATGAAACATATGCATCTTCACCTTTCTTAATGAGTCCGAAACAATCTTTTTCATGTCATCTTGCTTTACACATTCATTTTCTAAATAAAAAGCTACATCTTCTTCTACTGTCAGACCAATAAATTGAGCATCTTGATCTTGCAAAATTGTTCCTACCTGTTTACTTTGTTCAAAAATACTTCCTTCCCTCGGATCTTTACCGGCAATTAAAACGTTACCTGTACTATTCCCTTCGTAAGAAAATGGGATTAGCCCATTTATACAATGAGCTAATGTCGACTTTCCTGAGCCACTTCGTCCAGCAATTAGCACTTTTTCCCCAGGGTATATATGAAAGGTAATATCACTTAAAGTAGGCTGCACAGCATGCCCATATTGAAAGGTGAATTGTTCAAACGAAATAATTGGTTGCATGTTAACATCCCTACTTTTCAATTTTTAAATGTGTATGTTTCTTATTGGATTTCGCCAAACCAATTGTAAGTGGCAATCCAAGTACTAAGAAAACGATGACATCGGAAATTGTTGCTCCTAATACTTGTATAACAATTTTGTCAAATGGTTCCCCCATCACAATAATATCGAATGCCCCAGCAAATATAATAGCAATGACAATACCAACTAGCCCAGTAATTGCTAAATAAGAAATATCCCCCTTGTTAAATGACCCGTTTTTCACACTAAAACCAACTCTTTTTTGAATAAGCCCCATTGAAAAACCAATAATACCTGAACTAATAACCCAGCCCCACCAAATCCCCCATCCAGCAATCGTATCTGTTACGGTATGACCGATAAGTCCGATTAACAGTCCTGCCACTGGACCAAATAATGCTCCAAAAACAGTTAATATAGCTAATGCTGGTTTAATAAATGTATTCGGTGCAATAGAAAATCCCCAAAGTCCTAATATCCCGTATAATGCTGCTCCAATACCGATTGCTACTACTAACTTTGTTGATAATTTGTTCATGACAATTCCCCTCTCATATTAGTCAACTTTTATTACTCTATATTTAATTTAAAAATGAATTATGCATCGACACTCCCTTTCTATACAACAAAAAAATGACCTCTTACATAAGAGGTCATTTTCTTTCACGTTCAAGAATCCTCTTATCTTTCAAAAAACACATCGTGTCCTCTGCGGAATTAGCACCTTCCTATAAAATTGCATAGGGGTTGCTGAGGTTTCTTAGGGCCGTTCCCTCCACCTCTCTGGATAAGTATTAATTTGTAATTCGTATTATGGCACTAAAGAATGTTAATTTCAACACTTTTCTTACTATTTTTATTTTTTGTTAAATAGATCATTTAAATCATTGTATTCTTATCGGAATTATGAAATAATAAATTCAAAATCGTTTCGGGAGGAATGCATTATGAAAGTTATTGGTTTGATTGGAGGATTAAGTTGGGAATCTACATCATTATACTATAAACATATTAATACACTTACACTCTCTCAATACGATCAAAATGCAAAGTTAGTTTTATATAGTATGGACTTTGGTGAAGTAACTACTTTATTACAAAACCATCAATATGAAGAAGTGAAAAATGAACTAGTTACAGTTGCAAAGAAAGTTGAAAAATCTGGGGCTGAATGTTTATTAATGTGTTCAAATACCGTACATCTATTTGCCGAGGAAGTAGAACAAGCAATATCTATCCCGCTTCTTCACATTGGTGATGTAAGTGCTAAAGAAATGGTAGAACAGAATATAAAACGTATCGGACTATTAGGAACAAAACAAACGATGGAGCAAGATTTCTATAAATCACGATTAGCGAAATATAACATTGAGACAATTATCCCAAATGAAGAGGAAAGAACCTTTATCCACCATGTCATATTAGATGAATTAAGTAGAGGGATCATTTCAGAAACATCTAAAGAAAAGTTATTACAAATTACAAAATCATTAATTCAAAACGGAGCTGAAGGTATATTATTAGGCTGTACTGAAATACCTTTACTCATCTCCCAAAATGATCTTACTGTTCCCGTTTTTGATACTGCTTTTTTACATGCAAATACTGCTGTGCAATTTGCTGGATAAGAATATACAAGCATAAAGGTGAGAACCTCTATGCTTGTATACAGTTACGACTATTTATCCCGCTATTTATGGGTAGTAAAATCCCTACCGATTAAAGTTTTACTTTATTTAAAAGAGATTCAATAACTGCAATTGCTTCTTTTGAACCACCACATTCTAAAAAGCTATCATTAAGTTTTTTTATACCATGTTTATACTTTTCATTTGAAAGAGCATCTGTTACGGCCTCTTTTAAAGTGTGCACATTAACATGTTCTTTCAATAGTCTATGTGCCGCTTCAAGCTCAGTTAATCTTTGCGCTATCATTGGCTGGTCTTTATCATGCGGTATTATTACAAATGGGACATTATAATGAATGGCATCGTGTACGCTATTCATACCGCCATGTGTAATAAAAACATCTGCTTCATTTAATATTTCTGATTGAGGTACGTATGGAGCAATTATAAAATTATCTGGTGCTTTCTTAATTTTAGAGATATCATTTCTATCACCAATTGCCATTACAACTATCCCATCAAAATCTGAAAAAGTATCAATACAAGTATTAAAGAATGGTTCGAGTCCTTCAAGCAGTGTTCCCATTGAAATATAAATAACTTTCTTTTCTTTAAGTGATTCCAGTGGAAACTTTATATTTGTTTTACGCTTTGAAATACTCGGTCCAATAAAAATATTATTTTCTCCGAACGATTCGTTATTAGGTTGGAAATAGCGACTTGTGTATACGAGACAAACATCACCCTTATTATTCATAAATTGAAGATTATTCTTTGGTTTTACTCCAAATTTATGTTCCATCTGGTTTAGTAATTTTCCAGATATTTCCTCTGGTTGGAATGGTATATCTGCATTTGGATGAAAAGGTAATGTCTTCAAAAATTCTGGCGGAATTAAAAATATAGGTGAGGACACTACACCTGGAACTTGTAAATACTCCTTTACTAACTCTCCTGCGCCAAATATATCATAAATTACGAAATCAAAATTTATACTTTCACATAATTGTTTCGTAATTTCTAATATATATAAAGAAGTTTGAACATGCACATGAAAGAAAGCATTTAACCCAGATGAGGTTTCAGCATCAATAGAAATCTCTTTTAATAGATCCGGATGAATATGTACAGTAGCTCCTAAATCTTCAATTCTATCCTTAAAGTTTGCCGTTGTAATATAATGTACGTTATCCCCTCGTTCAGTAAAGGCTTTTACTAAATTTAATGTAGGGTTTACATGTCCCTCTGCTGGAAAATTAACCACTAAAATATTTAGCACTTATTCCTCACTCCTTACATTTCATTGTTTTAATTAAGCATACTGTTATTTGTACAAGTAATCTTCCCCTAATAGTCCTAATATGCTTGCTACATTATATTGATAAATAATTTTCAGTCATCAACATAAAAAAAAGCATCTACCTATGTAGATGCCTAACCGTGATAAGGAGTGTTCTGTGAGGTTAGAACAAGCTTTTCTGCTTGTCCTATGCTATCAATATATGATTTATTTTATAAAATGTGAATCGTTAATAGAATTATTTTATCCATTTTATATGATCAAATGGATAAAATACCATTTCTACTTTACCTATTATATTTGATTCATCAATAAGTCCAAGTGTATTCCTACTATCTTTACTATGATTACGATTATCACCTAACACAAATAATTTATGCGTAGGAACTTTTATTTCTCTAAAATTTGAAAAACGATTGGATACTTGTGTCATATCTAAATGTATATACGACTCATCACGCTTTTTACCTTTACCTTATTAACAAGTATATAATCTTTTTCATTCAAAGTAGGTTGCATCGAAATTCCTTCTACCATACAAAATAAAAAGGACTTATTAATAAAAATAACCCCTATTATAATTAATATGTAGCTACATATGTTCCTCCAATATTTTAGAATAAACAGCTTCATATATACCTCATTTCTAATCTATCCCCAGATAAAAACGCCTCTAGTTTACAGGAATGCTAGAGACGTTTCGTACATTTTAATTCTCTTTAGAGGCATCTGTTTTTGGCGCTTCACCAGTTAACCGCTTATTCTTCAAATCAAAATAAGCATCTAAAACTTCTTTTCCAATATCGGAGTTAATGCCCGATTTATCATTTTCAACCCACGGTACTACAACAGAAAATGCTACTTCTGGATCATCATATGGCGCATATCCAGCTAATGTTAAGTTATAACATTCTCTACGATCGCCTTTCGCATTTCGCCCAATTGCATTTTCTCCACCATATACAGTTTGTGCGGTCCCTGTTTTACCAGCTGGTTTATATGGTGCTTTTTGGAACGCTCTTACTCCTGTTCCATCTCCTTCTTGAAATACTTTTCTAAATCCTTCTTTTACTTGATTAATATATTCTTGTTTCATATCGATTCTATTTAAAACAACGGGTTCTATTGATTGTACTACTTTACCAACCTCATCTTTTTGAACGGTTTGTTCTCTAACCTCTTGAACAATTTGTGGTTTCATTCGATATCCTCCATTTGCGATAGTCGAAATATATTGTGCAAGCTGAAGTGGTGTATACGTATCATATTGCCCAATAGAATAATCTAATAAGAAACCAGGCTGATTATCTTTTTTTCCAATTTGCCCTGCAGTTTCATTCGGTAAATCAATACCAGTTTGTACGCCTAGTCCAAATTGCCTGAAATAATATCTCATTTTATCAAAATATTCTTGTTTAATATCTAGTGAACTATTTTTCACATAATCCACACCAGCAATTTTTAATGCTATATTAAACATATAAACGTTTGAAGAAACTTGTAACGCTCTTAGATCGTCTATATCACCAAAATTTTTCCAAGACTTTTTTTCCTTAGTTCCTTTAAACTTCATAGGTGCATCATAAAAATGTGTTCCAGGAGTTATTGCATTTGTTTCAAACCCTGTTAACACTGTCGCACCTTTAACCGTTGATCCAAGCTCATATGAACTTGTCAGCGTGCCTAAAGCATAATCTTCTACTTCCATTTTCCCGTCTTTTTCTACAAGCCTTTTCCCAGCCATTGATAATACTTGGCCATTTTTAGGATTCATCATCACTACGAAAGCACGGTCTAACATTGATTCTGATCCTTTATATTGTTTTAATATTTTTTCTATGCTCTCCTCTACTTTTTTTTGCAATTCCATATCTATTGTTAAAGTTAAATTTTTACCGCTTTTCCCTTCAGTAACAGTTTCCGTTCTAATAGTATTTCCTTGTTTATCAGCAATGCTTCTTACTTCTTTTTTTGTACCATGAAGTACATCTTCGTATTGCTGTTCGATATAACTTTTGCCGACCCTATCATTTCGGCTATAATCACGCACTAAATAATAATCTAATCGTTCACGTGGCAATCCTTCATCAGCGTTTGAAACGTTACCAAGAACAGAACGGAATAGACCATCATTTACATAGATTCTCTCCCAATCAACTGATGCGTCTACTCCTGGAAGGTTCGCTAAATTTTCACTAATCACCGCATATTCCTGTTCACTAACGTCCTTTTTAATAATTTGAGGTGCCATTTGAAAATCTGAGGTCATTTTACTTTTAATAGCTAACACTTCTATATCTTTAGCCGTTAGTTCTTGAAGATTTTTGTCTGTAACGCGTTTCCTTTTTAAATCTTCTATTTTTTTGTCTAGCTCTTTTCCGGTAATATCCTTATCTCGGAACTTATCTATTTCTTTTTTTGATACTAAGTCTTGAGCAAGTTCTGGATTTAATTGCATCCAAAAGTCTTTCTTATCAGTCTCAGTTAACTTATCTATATCTTCTTGTGGCATTTCAATAATATCTGCAAGTTGTCTTGCTGATTTTAATATTTCTTCTTGTTTTACACCTTTCACCTTTGTATATGTAATCGTACGTAAAGACTTATTATCAACTACTGGATTTCCTTCACGATCAAATATTTTCCCACGTGGTACAGAAAGGCCCACGGTTGCATTTTCTCTCTTCTCTACTTCATTTTTATATGTTTCTCCATCAAAAATTTGCACTTTCCCTAACTGAATAATAATGCCAGAAAATAATAAAAATACACAAAGGAATAAAATATTTAACCGGAGAGGTACTACTCTACCACTTTTCTTCTCTTGCTTTTTCACCTTGTCATAATCTCCTCCTTACAATATTCCAAATAATAATCACATTTCTATATTAAAAGTAATGTACAATTTCTATACATTGCTTTGTACAAATATTAATATAGTGTTTAAAACTTAATAGAAATTAAAACAAAGGTAAAGAAACGGTAAAGTTTACTAAATTAAATATAAAAAATACCCAATAACAAAAAGCTTAGTTTTCACTAATCGCTTTGTTATTGGGTATTAATTGATTTAAGAATTACTACTATTGCGTATTGCTATACATTTGTCGTCACAATTAGAAAGAGATTGTTTACTTAGTACTTTCGGTAAGTAAATAGTTACTGTTGTCCCGACACCAACCTCGCTCATGATACTAATTGTCCCTTGATGACTTTCAATAATTTTATAACTTAACATTAATCCAATACCAGTCCCTTTTTCTTTCGTACTATAAAAAGGTTCACCTAATCTCTTAATTCTTTCTTCAGGTATTCCTATTCCTTCATCTATTACATGAATGATGACACCATCATCATTTATTTCTTTTATGTGAATTGAAATTTCCCCACCATTTGGCATAGCTTCGATTGAATTTTGCAAAATATTAATAAATACTTGTTTCAATTGATTTTCTGAGCATTCAATAATTATATCTTTGTCATCTGTAAATAGTTCAACTTGAATATTTGTCATAATTGCTTTTGTATTCATTAACGATACGACATTTTTAAAAATTTGATAAATATTTTTCTTTTCTGTGTTTATCTCATCTGTTTTGGCAATTGATAGAAATTCTTGTAGGATTGCTTCTATCCTTTCAATTTCAGAAAGCATAAGATCAAAATATTTTTCTTGATCTTCTTTATTAATTTGGAATAACTGTATAAAACCTTTAATTACAGTTAAAGGATTTCTTACTTCATGAGCCACGCCAGCTGCTAATTGACCAATTGCTGCAAGTGTATCTGATTTATTTAGCAATTCTTCTGTCTTTTTTCGCTCTGTAATGTCGCGTACAATAATCATAATTTTATCATGTAATAATGGTAAGCACCTAGCCTCAAAGAAATCAATACTTCCATTAAGTGTGAGTGGATATTCTACAATTACATTCGTTCCTTTTTCCTTCACTTGATTAATGGCTTCCTGAAACTGCTGTGCTACTGAAGATGGTAATACTTCGTAAAACTTTTTTCCCATAAAAGCTTCTGCGGGTACGTAAAACTTTGTAGGAGATCCTGCCTTGTAATCTATAATTGTACCATCATCTTCTGTTAAGAAACATAAATCTGGTAAAGCTTTAAAAATTAATTCCAGTTCAGATGTTTGTTGTTTTAACTGCTCTTCTATCGCTTTTAAATGTGTAATATCTACACCAACAGCCCAATAACTATATCCTGTTACAGGAAACTGTTCTGATATATTCGACCACATTATTGTTTTGACTTCACCATTTTTACATGTTAAGTGCATTTCCCAATCTCTGAAATTTTTTCCACAAGTTAAAAATTTCTTTTGTATTTGATGGCGATAATTATAATCAGGATACAGTAATTGCAGTGCATTGGGATTTCCAATTATTTCTTCAGCGGTATAACCTGTTACAATTTCACATTCTCGATTCCACAAAACAAAATCTCCATTATAATCAAGCGCATCGACCATAACAGGCATGTTTTGTAAAATCGTATGTAGTTCCTCCTCTTTCCGAGAAAGCAACGTTGTATTTTTACTTTGAAATACTTTTATTGCGCCATCTAAAATTAAACTTGAGAGCATTTCGAAGTATTTTTGACAACTAAAAATTTCACTTTTTTTGGACCATACAACAAAAGATCCTAAATGTTGATTGTATAAGAAAATGGGGATTTCAATCTTTGGAAGTTTACTCTTTTTTATCTCATTCATTCCGAATGAAAAAACACACTCTTTTTCAGCATCAAGAAGTTGATGTGATATGTTAGTTAATTGATAAAATTGTTCTGCCATGGTTTCTATTGTACTCACATCAATAAGTTCCATTAGCCGCGAATTCATTCCTTTTTCACCTCAATATGTAAAATTCATACAAATCTAAAATTCATACTTCTTCATTATACGAAGAAAGCTAGTGTAGGTATATAGCTGTAGAATAATTATTCGAACAAATTTTATTTTTCACTTAAAACAAGAAAAGAATATATATACTGAAGATACCTTTAATTAGTATATATTTCGTTGATTCCTCACTTATTGTCTAGGTAACTTGAATTCCTCCTTACATTCACTGAATTTTCACTTGAGAGTCATACACGTTACTAATAGCGGTATAAACATGCAATAAGTATAAAGTTCATAAAATATTCACAATTTTTATGAAAAATATAAACATTTATTCCAATATATTCTATATAATAAAATGTAATAAGGCTTCTATGAATCTCATAGAATACCTTACCCCTAATAAAAAGAAAAAAGAATCCACTTGGATTCTTTTTTCTTTTTTAATTACATTACATATTTATATAAAGCATGTGCCACACCATGTTCTTCATTTGATAACGTTTCGTATTTACACATTGCTTTTATTTCTTCTACTGCATTCCCCATTGCAATTGATATGTTCGCTTTTTCCATCATAGAAACATCGTTTAGCCCATCACCTATCGCTACAGTGTTTTCAACCGGAATATTAAGATGTTCTGCTAAAGTATATAATCCATTCCCTTTTTGAGCATCTCGATGATTAATCTCTAAATTGTGCCAATATGAAGATGTAATTGCTAAATCTGTATTATGAAGAAATGTTTCTTTGAGTTTTTTTAATTTCTCAATTTCATAAGAAAATGGTAATAGTTTATGCACATGTATATCTGTTTCTACAATTGGTTTACAACTTTCCGCACTATGAAACGCTGTATGCTCAAGATATAATGCTGCGATTGTTTCTAACTCTTTCAAGTCGAAATTTTCTTTTGAATTCTTCACATACTCAATTTCATTACGTACACTCTCTACTCCATAATCCGGTACATACACACCTTTATCAGTATAGAGCTGATAATATAAACCATTCTCTTCAAGATATTCTACAATCTCAAGTGCCTGCATATTTTGAATTGGATATCTCTTCATCATTTTTTTATCTTTATATATAAGAGCCCCATTTTCCGCAATGATTGGACACTCTAAATCAACTTCTAACAATAATCGCTCAATGTCAACAATAGAACGTCCTGTACAAATTACTACAACATGGCCAGCTTCTTGACATGTTCGAATTGCTTCTGCATTTTCTTTACTTATCATTTTATTCCCCGAAAGAAGAGTTCCATCTAAATCAATTGCGATTAATTTCATTATTTCTTCACCACTTTCTATAAATACACGAGTTCTAATTAATCATTAGGTATCGTTTTCATACAATCCTCGTGAGGTACTTCTTATTTATAATTTATGAAAAGCGTTTCAGGTCAAGAAATAATTAAAAATAAAATCCAAAGCTTTTCTTTTTAAAAAGCTTTGGATTTTAAACTATGAATTATAACTAATGTATTTTGTCTCACACATGTACACATTTTTTTCTTCAGTTGGGATATATACTTTAAACTTTTCTAACCGTTTTCCATAGACATGAATCGTAATAACGCTTTCATTTTTGCTAATTTCAAGAATATGACAATCCGCTGGTGGAATTACTTTATCTGTTTCTCCTTCTCCCAAATAAAGATTTCCTGTATGTGTTAAATAAACAAGTGAATTTCCAAGTTGTTTCGTTTGTATAAAGTTCTGCACCATAATCCTTCCTGAAAAAACGCCTTCTACTCCCCATGTGCCGTCATGATCATGTAAAGGTGTAGATTGTCCATCTTTCCATACGAGAGCTAGTACTTCAAAACGTTTGAGCGGATCTTCATACAATAAATGTCGTGCATATTGAGTCAAATTGGCCTTCTGTTTATCTAACGGAAGCCATGTTTTCTTTTCTAAAAGTTCTTCTAGTAACTTTTCAATGCCACACACTATTTCTTCTTCAAATAAACCGTTTTCCATAAGATCTGTAACACCTTTAATAAACTTTTGAAATGATTTACTTCCATTACAAGTCAACATAAGAATCCTCCTCTACGTTTTATACAATTCCATATTAAGGTGATTACCGAAAACTCACAATTGAGAAACAAAAAACAAGATGCAAATGTATGCACCTTGTTAAGATTTTTATTTAGCTTTCAAACGAATAGGTAAGTATTTTAATGTTTGTTCATTTTCCAATATACATTTTTCTAAACAGAAAGATGGAGATAGCTCTATTTTTTCAAAAGCATTTATAAAGGTAGTTAATGCAATCTCAGCCTCTAAACGTGCAAGTGGTGCTCCTAAGCAAAAGTGAGGACCTTTCCCAAAGGTTAAATGCTTTTCATTTCCTGTTCGATGTACATTAAATTGAGAGGCTTGTGAAAATTTTTTCTCGTCTAAATTCGCTGCACTAACCCACGCAACAATCATCTGATCCTTTTTCATTAAAGAACCAAATATATTTGTATCCTCTGTAATCCTCCGGGCTAATGTAACAGGAAAGCGATAGCGTAATACTTCCTCAATCGCTTTTGAAATTAAGTTAGGTTCTTTTCTTAACTCTTCATAAATTCCAGGTGAATCTACTAAAAAGCAATAAAAGCTATTAATAATTAAATTTGTAGTGGTTTCATTCCCAGCCGCTAGTAAACCTAATGAAAAGGTTACAATTTCTTCATCGGTTAATCTTTCGCCTTCATATTCAGCTCGAATTAAATCAGAAATGATATCATCGGTTAAATGATATCTCTTTTCCTGAACAATCGGTAGAAGGTATGCTTTGAATTCATTTAATGCTATCCCTTTCTCAGCATCCAGATCATTAAACTTTTCTTTACTATACGGCATAAATAAAATATCAGACCATTCTTTAATTTTTTTACGATCTGTTGTTGGGACTCCTAATAAATCAGAAATAACGGTAACAGGTAAAGGTGCAGCAAACTGTTCAACGATATTAACTTCACTACATTTTTCGATATGTTGTACAAGTTCATCTGCGATAACCTGTATTCGAGGTTTCCACTGTTCTAAACTTCTTGGAGTAAATGCCTTAGAAACAATGGAACGTACATTGCGATGTTCTGGTGGATCTGTAGAGTTTATATTTATTCTAGTTTCTAAAGGAGGGATTGAGAATTGTCTGCGCTCCCTTCTACTTGAAAATAAGCGATAATCTGATAAAACACGATTTACATCATCATATAAAAAAACATTCCATACATCTTGCTCTTCATCATAATGAACTGGGTGATTATCCCTCATCAAACGATACCATTCATATGGATTCCATAATTCTTCTTTTGTTTTCAGCTTTGAAATTTCATGAACTAAAATAACATTTTCAGGTGAAGCCATAGTTCTTTCCTCCCTTTTCTTTTACAATAAAAGTGATAGGTCGGCAGTTCAAAGTTGTATAAACTATCATATGTTATTTTAACATATACTAAAGGGGATTTTTCATTAGAGAACTTGAGAAATATATAAGGGGGATTTTTATGTACGTTGACATTTTACTACTAGCAGAATTAACGACCGGACCAAAACATGGATATGAAATCAAAAAAAATGTTCAAAATCGTTTAGGTGAGAATTTTGAATTAAATCACAACATGCTTTACCCTGCCCTTCGTCGCTTTGAAAATATGGGTGCTATAACGAAAAAAATACATAAACAAGTTGGAAAACCAAACCGAAATATGTACGATATAACAGAAACAGGAGAAGAAATTTTTTCTGAAATGTTACGAGAGTTTCCCGAAAAACTTGCGACAAATAATGCAGAATTTCTTGTTCGTATCGCGCTATTTGAAAAACTTGAATATGAAGCTAGAAAAGAGATTTTGGCTGTACGTCAAAACGTACTACATAGTCAACTTACCGCTATTCAGTCTCTAGAGGTTACCTCACCCTTTATTACTGAAGTCATTGAATTTAGTAAATCACGAATTGAACATGAATTGAGTTGGATTACTTCACTTATGAAGAAAATATGAAAAAATAACAAAAAAAGCTAAAATTAATGAATGAAAATGATATTTATTATCAATACTATCATTAATAAAAGGGCAACCACGATTTGGCTACCCTTAAAGAATTTACACTTCTGGATCGAATGTTTTGCAATCTGTTTCTTCCGTTGTAGATGCATGTTTACCTTTATGACTTACTACGTAAATTGCCTCTGCACTACATTTATTACCGTTCGCCCAAAATTTACAGTTGTTTACTTCACATAAAACGTCTTGTGCCATAGTATCACACCTCCTTGTTCTATTATCATTAACAAAATTCGGAGGTATGATACTATTTGTCATCCGTTTTTCATTCCCTTTTTAGCTTTCTTAATGGTTCAATATCTCCGCGTACAATAGCATCAATATTTCCAGTTATTTTTTCAATATCAAAATGCCACCATTGAATTTGCAATAATTCTTGAATTATTTCATTTGAAAATCTCTCTTTTATTTTATTTGCAGGGTTTCCACCAACAATTGTATATGGTGCGACGTCTCTAGTCACAACAGATTTAGCTGCAATGATTGCACCATCCCCTATTTTTATTCCGGGCATAATTGTTGTATCCATACCAATCCAAACGTCATTTCCTATAACTGTATCACCTTTATAAGGTAAATCAGACAAACTAGGTGTATACTTCTCCCACCCATTTCCAAATATATTAAATGGATATGCCGAAAATCCATCCATCCGATGATTGGCTCCGTTCATAATAAAGTTAACTCCAGATGCAATACAACAAAACTTTCCAATAGTAAGGCGATCTCCAAGAAATTCATAATGATGTAATACTCGATCTTCAAATGTTTCTCCATCTTTCGCATCATAATAAGAATAGTCACCAACAAGTATATTAGGTTTTGTTATTATATTTTTTATAAATTGAACGTTTGGATTGCCTTCAATAGGGTATTTAACATTTGGATTAGGATTCATTTTGTATAGCACTTCCTTTACCACTTATTTCACTTTCTACCGCTATTACTGGCTTTAAATTGTATATAGGTAAAATAAACAATAATCCAATTATAAAAAGTAAAGCCGTCCCTTCATACATCATACTTAATGAAAACATCTCTTTTAATGAGCCAGCTATACTCATCGTTACTACCATTGAACCGGTAAAAAGCGGACTTAAAATACCATTTACACGACCTATAAAATCGGTATCGCTATTTTGAATAATAAGCGTATTAATACCAATTTGGATACAAGGAAGAGCTAAACCACTAAAAAGCTGCGCTGTAAGTGTCACCCATAAATTTGTAGAATATCCTATAATGCCAATACCAATTGCTTGACCAAGCATACCGATAATTAACATCTTTTGCGGAGCAACGTTTTTCGCAAATACCATTGCTAATGCTCCGCCAACAATCATTCCCGCACCATTTACTGTTAGTAGCCACTGTAAACTCTCTTTTGATAATCCTAACTGCTTAGTCACAATAAATATACCTAATGGCTGAATTAATCCTATACCTAGTCCTGCAGCCATAAAACAAAGCCCTAGCAAAGTTAATGCTTTTTTCTTTTTGACATACTTAATACCATCCTTCATCTCCTGCAACAGAGTGATATCCTTCTTTTCTACGTCGTTTTCAAGATCTTTCGGAAGGAATAACAATACAACTGCCGCAAGTAAAAACGAAATACCTGTTATGATGATTGAAATATAAATTCCAAAACTATGAAAGATAAATGTCCCTAGTATTGGTCCTAATACCATAAATATTGCAAATATCGTTTGATATATAGACATTGCTAATTGAATTTGTTCCGTTGATAAATGTTGTTTAAACAACTTCATTCCAGATGGTTGTGAAAACTGTGAAAGGATTGCAGAGATGAGTGTCACAAAAAACACAATTTTCCACGTTCCAAACATAAGCGTAATTAATACAACGAATACTGAAATGGAACTTAACGTTTCACACCATATCATTGTCTTCTTTGGCTTCCACCTATCAGCAAAAGTACCGCCAATAAATGAAAAAATAAAAATTGGAGCGAATTCAGCAACTGAAATCATCGAAATAGCAAAAGCATCACCTTTTGTCATTTCCATTACATATAGTAATACCGCAAAGTTTCGAACCCATATTCCTATTTGTAAAAATAATGCTGATGCTAAAATCCCTTGAACAAACCGATTTTTTAATACTTGTGATACCCCATTGTTTTGTTTCGTTACTACATTTGTCGACATAAAAAAGCCTCCTATTTCATGTTCTGAACAGGAGGCAGCACAAATCATATAAAAAGACTATATATTCGCAGAGCGATATACATCCCTTTTCTATAAATGTACAGACTAACCCTATTCAGAAGAATATTTCGTTTTTTAACGAAGATCTCTTACAAATAGAATTAGTTGATCATTGGGATGTTTTCACCCTTCCGTTTCGAATTTAAATAACACATACATACTCTATGTAAATCATTTTCGATGTATGCATGTCTCCTTTTAACTATTCTAGAAAGTTAAAGGCAATTCCTCTAAAGAACGCATTAAATAGTTACCTTGCCATTTAATTTCTTCACGATCGCCTTTTATTTGTAGTTCAGGCATTCGATTAAACAAAGTAGTAATAGCAATCTTTGCTTCTAACCTCGCAAGTGGAGCGCCTAAGCAGAAATGACTACCATGACCAAAGGCAATATGACGGTTGTTCTCCCGTGTAATATCAAATATTTCTGGATTTTCAAATACAGTTTCATCACGGTTTGCAGAAGCTAAGGCAATGACAACCATATCTCCTTTTTCGATTGTTTGGTCGTGAATTTGAAAAGGTTCCGCTGCCCATCTTGCAGTTGTAACCTCAACTGGAGAATAATAACGCAATCCTTCCTCAATAGCCGAATCAATTAGTTTTGGATTATCTTTTAATAACTGTAATTGATTTGGATTTTCAAGAAGTGCTAATACCGTATTTGTAATTAAATTCACTGTCGTCTCGTGTCCTGCTACAATTAATAGCATTATCATTGAATATAGTTCCCGAGCGCTAAGTTTATGTCCTTCACTCTCTGCAAGTATTAAAGCACTCACTAAGTCTTCTTTTGGCTCTTTTCGTTTAATATCAACTAAATATTGAAGATATGTAATAAACTCAGATAGTTGTTTTTCGGTCTCTTTTATTTCTTCAGGTGTTTCTGGTGATGCAATAACAGCATGAGACCAAATTCTAAATTTCGCTTGATCTTCTTTTGGAATACCGAGCATCTCACTTATTACAATAATCGGTAATGGAAATGAATAATCATCCACAAGATTTAATGTACCTTTTCGCTCTATATCACTTATCAAATCATCTGCTATTCTCTCAATTCTTTTGTCTAATTGTGCAATCATCTTCGGTGTAAAAGCTTTTTGAACTAAAGATCGTAAACGACTGTGGTTAGGTGGATCTGAATTTAACATATGTGTTGTTAAGTGGTCACTATTATCAACGGAAAGATACATGTTCTTTATATCTTGAGAAAACACATTTGTCCAATCTTTTTTTTAAACGATTATCTTTTAAAAGTGGCAGAGCATCTTCATATCTAGTAATGAGCCATTCTTTACCGATTTCAACTTGGTTTACAAATAATATAGGTTGTTTTTTTCGCGATTCTTTATAAATTTCATACGCATCTTCTTTAAACTGAGCTGAAGCTAAATTAATGCCATCCTCTATGCTTAACCCAACTTTGTTTTTCATTGACATTGTATTCCCTCACTCTCATTTGTTTTTGAAAACCAACCCAACATATGCATTATACTCTAATAAAAACGTGAAAATTGTAAATTTTTAATCAAAATCTTACTTCGTATATTGAAAAATAAAAAAGTGAGAGAGTAAAATCGTTTCACTCTCCCACTTCTCTTTATGCGAAGCACATAAAATTACTAATTTGTTGATAGCGATAACTTACTTTACGACGACGACCACCTTGCCACGTGTAACCTGACACTCCATTTCTTCTCACTTCAGTCGGAAAAAACCATAAGTCCCTTCCGAAAGGACCAGGACGATGTAAGCGTAAATAGCCCCATCTTCCTAGACAGTTACACATCCATGATTTCATATTACCTGATTGAGCCGGAGAAGCAAATGTAGACGGTAACGACGGCGCCTGTGACGGTGGTGGTGACGTTGGAGCATCTTCCGCATCATCTGGTCTGTAATCTTCTTGTTCAATATCTCTCACTTCATTTGTAGGTTCATACCCGTAGTCATGTGGATTATAATACATCGCTTGATCATATGGATAATTTTGTTGGTTATACATATTAACAAATCACCTTCTTTTCATTCATTACCTTTACCATTCATATGTGATATGCCCTCTCTGGGAAGCTTATGTATAGCCCAAATTCAACTTAAAAAGCTCGTATTATTAAAAATACGAGCCTTTCAAAAATAGAATGTGTTTATTATTTCCTTAACTTCACACTATAAAAACGCATTTCATCTAACAAACCTTCAAATTCAAATACTTCTTGTTTAATTAATTGTTTCAAACGATATTCTAAGAAAGTATCTCCAACCAATTGTTCAACAAGACCAAGTGCTTCACCAATTACTCTAGGAGCTTTGAGGAACTCTCGATCAGCACCCACACTTTTCGCGCATTCAATTATAAATTGATCAAAATAATCTTCCTGTACAGAATGCACTTCATTTTCTTTCCACACTCTTAAACATTCTATGCTTTCCGATAATCTATCCCACTCATTTTCAAACTTCATGCGCTTCTCTTCAGTTAAATAAGGTAGCTTTATAAAACTTTTTTGGAATAGAGCTAAACTTTCAGGTGGTAATTCTCCCGTTCCACGAATATCATACTCTTGTTTTAATATTTCTCTACTTGCTTCAGACGTATTAATAACTCGAATGTTTTTCTTATCCTTTAATTGTGCCATTACAAAACTTAGGCCTACATGTTCATGTGCATTATCAGCCGTCCAAATTGTAATAGGCGTTTCAACAGGAATAGTATGTAGTTCTTCTATAGTTGCTATAAATCTTGATAAATATTCTTCTTCAAAATAACTATCATAAGCTGTTAAGTTATTTATTAACCACTTCTGTCTTGCTAGTTGCCCCTCATTCGTATGCAACCTATATATCGGTCCAATTGAAAAGAATTCCGAAAAAGCAACAACACTCTCTTCAAATAATTCTTCTTGACTTAACATATATTTTAAGCAACCAGCCGTTGAATCATCAAAAGCAATATGTACGTGCATACTTTCTTTTACATTCCTTTTATAAGTAGGATTACTTGTTAATTGTTTCGGAATATCCATCAAATTTTTAATTGTATCTTCAGTATAGTTTTCTTCTAATAAGTTTAACTGTATGAGAATACTTTGAAGTAAATCTTTAGCCTCATCTTCGTACATATCCTCTACAGCATTTTTAATTTTATCTATCACACAAATCCCTCTATTCAATTCAAAAATAACGTAGATTATAGTGTATCATTTTAGTATAGTTCTTTAAAGTTAAATCCAGATTACTACAGCAATCTGGATTTTCAACAAAAGCTCTCCTTATATTTTTGAATTACTAAATATTGCCACTTTGAAAATCCTTGTATCTAAATGTATAATTATATAAAAACAAAAATATAGGAGCTATATTTATGGATAAAGTACTTACAAATTATAAACATTACTTAAAAAATTGGAGATTTATATTTATTTGCATACTACCTGCTATTGCCTTATTCGTTACTTCCGATGTCATCTTTGAACTACTGTTTCATCAAAATTTCTACTTATCTAACTTAATTTCTGCTATCATATTATTTTTAATATTTATTAACGTTAAAGATAAATTTAAAATTAAAGGCTAAAAAACACTATTTCAAAATAGCTATTTATTATTGCATCCTACTATAAAATAAGGCTCGTAGTAGATTTTCATAAAAAATAAGAGCACCCTGCAATTGGATGCTCTTATGTGATTAGAGGTTTTTTCTGAGTATTAAGTAGGACACGAAGATCTTGTCCTACTTAATACTATATGCTTGTACTTATTATTTCGTGCATATATTAAGCACCATGTTCAGGTACTTAATATATGCATAGTCATTGCTAAAAAATCTACTCAAATATTCACTGTACAATTTCATATTTATAAATTAAAAAACATCCCCAATGGATGTTTTTTATCTAACATTTTAAGCTTCCATAAACTTAGCCGGTACACCAATTTTTTCAACTACAGAAGATATATTAGTAGGATTAATCATTACATTTTCAATACATACTAATTT
The DNA here is from genome assembly GCF_022663795.1 of Bacillus cereus group sp. BfR-BA-01349. Taxonomy (NCBI): domain Bacteria; kingdom Bacillati; phylum Bacillota; class Bacilli; order Caryophanales; family Bacillaceae; genus Bacillus; species Bacillus cereus group sp. BfR-BA-01349. The sequence goes on along the minus strand of NZ_JAKUGE010000033.1, from coordinate 34,237 downwards.
ATTTTCTAATATCCCATTCTCTGTAGTAATAAGTTCTTCAAACCGATCTAAAGTCATTGAGAATTTATGTTCACTTCCACCATTCATACTAACTTTTACATACTTCATAGTGTCACCGCCTTTCATAATAATTTACATTTCGACAAGAAGGCGCTTACATCCTTTTTATTTACTCTTAGATTTCTCACGTTTACATATATGTTGAGAAAAGAAACTACTATTATTCACTCACAAAATTATTGCTAATAAGAAAGATAAAGATAAAAATGCACAAAGTGGAATATATAAACCCGTATCCATTCTTGCAAAGTGCGTATCTTTTTGTCGTTTAAAGATACCAAAATAGTTAAACTCACCAATTACTCTAATAGAAAAGACAATCATACAAATCCAGGAATCGACTTGAATAATAACATTAGGAACTGCAAAATGAACAATATTTGCTTGTTGCAACAAAATTATTGCTGCCATACTTAATAATAATGCAATGAACAATGTCATTCCGGTGCGAGGTGTAAACGCCTTTTCCCCTGATTTAGTTGGAATAACACTATTTGTCCCCCAATTACCTCCGAAAGCCCAATATACATGTAAAAAGCTAACTAAGAATAATATACAAGCAGATATATATGTAATGATAAGCATTTTATCCTCCCCTTATTTTAGTTCCTATCTATAAAATATGCTATTCCCCTCCGCAATAGCAACCTTCATTTCATTACATAAAAAAACCGTAATGATTTATCAATATTAAGATAAGTCATTACGGGGTTATTAAACTTCATTATGCATTATACCTATTTCTTCGGCGTTCCATCCTTGTTTGACCTTGAACTGCATTTTCTTTGTATGGATTTATTTGCTCTGTCATTTCATATGTTGCAACTGGTTCTTCGTACTTATACTCATGGATTTTTTCTGGCATTTTACTTTTAGATTCTTTCCCACCAAACTTAAATAGTTTCATCCTTAATTTCGGTAATCTTGGAAGACGAATCTTAAATGATAATCTTTTGCGTTTCTTTTTTGGTCCAAGTAGATTTATATTTTCTTTATTATTATCTTTCTCTTTGCGGTGAATGAACATCGCAAGTAATCCTCCTATTACAAGTCCTCCAATTAATAGTAATATATATACATAATGGCTTGTCATTAAACTCGTTATGCGTTCAAGTATGACTAACGACTGTACTTCTTTTATATCCCATAGTAAAGCGGCCCATAATGAGAATAAGCCCAAAAGTAAGTCCATATGTACGAAAACGGAATAAACATGGAATTAACGCGACACATGCAGCAATTTTCGCATTTGCTATGATTGAGCTTGTTGAAATATCCTGATGCCAAATAACTAACAGTAATGTTATAAATGGCGCATACGCTATCCAACTGCATATACGTGAATACATCTTTTTAGCAAAATAACTACCGAAACTAGTAAAAAATAAAAGCCCTCCAATATATATAGATTGTTCTAGAGGGATTTGCTTTGTAAGTCCTGCAATTGGAAAGAGGCCGCTCAGTAGCATTAAGAGCACATCTAATTTCTTCACAATTCCCCATTCCTTTCAAATTTTTTCAATTAATAAAAATCGTTTTTCCATATGAAATAGTTTTTGTATTTCTAAAAAACATATTAATCCTGTCTGCACATAAAGTAAATATGTAAACGAAAAGATACTTGACAAAGGATATCCTTATTTACATAAAAAAATGACAAATCCTGATCGATATAACGAGCAGGATTTGTTTACTAGTATTTAAAGTAGAATAATTGAATCTTTCTTTTCTACTTTTACTACATCTACATCCAATTCATCATCAAATTCTTTAAACTCTCTTGCATCTATGTCAGTAATATAACTCTTTATTACCTTTTCCATATGCATGGAATATGTCATGTGTACATTCTTTTTCGAAAGCATACTAGAATTACAGCACATGTAATGTATCATTTTAGCGATATAATCCCTTTCTACAGGTTTTACACCTAATGGTAGAATTTCAAGTATATATCGCTGAAAAATCCCACTACAATTAAGTGAATATTCACCAGTGCTATAATACATCCCTTTTTGATCTGCATATAAGCCAATGCTATCTAAAGCATCATCACATTCTATTAAACCGTAACTTGGTACATCAAAACCTGTATTTATTCTAATAATATTTAAATTTGGAACCTTTAACACCTCTGGAACAATTTCAGGTAAAATATCTGTATTAATTTCTTTATTTTGTAACTCTTTTATCCAATACCTTCTCAAATTTGCATCTACAATGAAATAAACTTGTTCATTTTGTTCTTTTGCATATTGTACAATTTCCATTAATGTTTCGGAAACATATTGTTTAAAAAGAGCTCCCATATCATTTCTCTTTGATGGTTGTGGTAAAAATGCATTATGTTTATTTATATTTAATAATACGTAATCAATCGTTTGCCATTCTGTATTCCCATATAATTTATATAAAATTTCTTTTCCTTTTATTTTTGAAAGAATAGGTAAGAAATCAAATTTCGATATTCGTTCAATTGATAAATTAACATATATACAAGGTAAATTTATCTTATTCCAACTACGCTTCAAAAATCCTTTTTGCCCTAATAAACTAAAAACACTATTTACAATTGTTTTACGAGATACACTTTGGCCTATAAATAAATTAATAAATGTTGAAATACGGTTTGCTCGTGCAAATCCCTCTCTAATGATTTGTTTTGGATCAATTTTTTCTCGTCCATCACAATTTTTCAATGCGATTAATGCTAATGTCGCATCACTGCGCTCGCCCGCGGTAGCATAGACAGCTTTCGTAACATCATCTACAAGATTTGTTTTATATTTTTGGCAATATTGCATTTTATATGGATTTTGTAACACCTTTTCAATATTGTATCTCACAATCTTTAATAACACTGGAAAATCTGTATTCAAAACATAAGAATTTTCACCAACTTTAGTCAAAACAATTTGACTCTCAAGTAATGCTTGTTCTATTTCCAGCACTATATTTTCAGACCAAACTTCTAATGTTAATGTCTCTAATCCTTTTGGTGCAAATAAAGGAAATAATTCATTTTTGTTATTTGTTGCTATCTTTTTACATTCTGGAAGTATTGTGAAATAAGAGAATTTACGCTGAAATTCTTTAAATAAATACTCTCTTTCCTTTACTTTTATACCCGGTTCTATTTTAGTACCTTGAACTTTATAAATTCTCTCATTGTATGGAAATAACACCCTTTTATTTTCCCCTACAATATAATCTTTCGGATATTGGAGAATATGGTCTAAATCCACCTCTCCCCCTATTTGAAAATCATCTTTTAAATTTCTAAATATTTTAATCCATTTCATACCGGTTGTAGCTTGTTGTATTTTTAGTTTTACAAACCGTATTTTTTTATTATTTGACGCAAACTCTGAGGTAGAAATCAATATCATGCCTCGTTTCCGTCTTAAAAGTAAAGTAATATCTGGATGATTATATTCTTGATAAAATCTCCGAATCCCTATTGAAATATTTAATAATGGAGCGTTCTCACCACCACGGGTTATGCATTGGAATCGATATACATAGGAGAAAAAATCTTGTGTTTTTTCATCTTTTATCGGCTCTGACATCGCCTCACAAATATTTTGTGATCTAAGAGGAGAAAAATAGATTTCTTCTTCATTTGTATTTTCTAAATATATAGGACGCTCACAAAAAATATGTGAGATTAAAGCGGGTACCCACTTAGAATACGTTTCATTATCATGTAGTACTGGCAAATTAGAAATCAAATCGGATTGCCATTCATATTTTGGTGGTTCTACTAATCTATTTGGCTTCCAATCATGAATAATCTCATACCAACTTTGAAAAATATAATCGAGTTGCTCTTGTTTAATAGGTTCTTTTGATACAATCCATGGTATATTTTCATTTAATACGTACGGATTATGCTGAATAAACAATATATCCGAAAACATATCATATAATCTTTTATTCAAACGTTTCAACTTACTCGTTAATAAAAACGTCTTATAATGTATCTCTACGATGTCCAGCCATTCAATAGGAAAGTATATAAATGATACCTCTTCATTTAAAAGGGGTTCTACTATATTTTCAAATGTTAACAGCCTTAATTTTTTCATAAAATGATTCCTTTCTTCGATTGTCTTGATTATCAAAAAGCTAGAACAATAATTACTTAATCTAATTCATTTAAACGAAGTATTTAAAAGAAAAGTAAAAACTATTTATCTAAACAAAACATTATCAAAATGACTCTTTTAAAAATTAAAAGTAATTATCATATACAGCCCCTTACATTTATATTTTAATACATTTGAATTATACAATTTACTTGGTATATTGTACTTATCATTTACAATAAATTTACAAAAAACTAAAAAACACCTTAAATCGGTGCTCTCTTTACAAATATTAAGCGTTATGTGACTGAACATATAGATAACAGTAATGCTCCAAATGAAATTGCTCCTAGTAAACCTACTACAAATCCTGTTAAACAAATACAATCAGCGAGACAAATAGAAGACTGCGATAATGGAACGAATGACCTACTTGTACCCGACCCATATTGTTTTATTTTTTCATAATTCATATCTAACATTAAATGTAGACATGTTACACCATCCTCAATAGTATGTAGAGATTCTTTTTCTAATCGCTCCAATAATTTACTATCAAAAGAAACTGATAGAGGATACTGCTTATCTAATTTCATATTTTCATAAATTAGTTGCAAACGAGATAACATATTGTTTTTCTTCTTTTCAGATGTTACTGTACATTTCATATTATTAAATTCATTTAATAACAGTGATAATTCATCTCTTTTTCCGTATAAATCTTTAGCTATTTTTCTCTTTAGTTTATACGAATGGAAAATAGATTTTAGTTCAACCATATTCATACACTTCCTAATTACATATTATTTACCCAATTATTTTATAGATAAACAGTACTTTTTAATCTTATTTAAAATACACTCAAGCAACTTATTTTACTATCGATTAACATTACATTAACCTTACACGGTTGTAATAAAATCATTAGCTAGAAGGAAGCAATGCCCAAACTAGACAGATATTTAATGATAAAACCATAAGAAAAAAACAATGATTAGATTTTAAATCTAGTCATTGCTTTATCCATCACATCTTGATTACATCTATATATCTTATTGTTACTCTTTTACTTGAATGATTGAATATATCCATGAATAATGGCTATATTCTTTGTCGGCACGTACATATATAACTAATGTTTTTTAATTGATAAAGTGAAAATTTAATCAGCTCTCACCAATCGGGATTTTATGGGCAGTCCGCCACCTAACTTCTCTTTGCTCTCACTGAATTTTTTTGGGGATGTTACTACCCGCAACTAGCAAGATAGATGTTATCAATATTCATACGTTACAATAGTACCGGTAGTATCAGTAAAACCATCAAAACAGTTAGAGCAACCACCACAGCCGCCACAACCTCCGCAACCTCCACAACCAAAACAACCGAAGCAACCAATACAACGGAAGCCACCACAACGGAAGCCGCCACAACGACCACAACCGCCACAGCGACGAGCAGCATCTTCAATATAGTAATACGGATATTGGTTTTGCTGGTCCCAATAGACAATATTTCCAGACCGGTAATCATTAAGGCTTAACGCTTGTAGTTCTTGTTGAAACTGATTCATTTTCATAACCTCCGTTTATAAAATACAACCTCATCAATACTTCCCTATATTCCTGTTCGTTACATCTAAGTAGAAATAGCGCTATAAACTAAGTTCAATACGTACACCAACAAAGTATGACTTATCACTAGATGATGCACCTTGTTCATATACCTATTTTTACTATGGGCTCATTTTTATAAAGTGAAAATTTAATCAGTGGGGTTTTGTTCATCCCCTACCTAACTTCTTTGCTTCCGCTGAATTTTGAGGTGGGGGGCTTACTGCCCGGCAAATAGCGAGATAAATAAAAATTAAAAAATATGAATTCTAGCGTCATATCTTCATACTTACTAAGTTCAATTAATTTCTCAATAATTATGATCCATATCCTATATATTTCCGTCTGCTGCTTAGATTTTTCTGTACTGTAAATGGCTTTCGCTATAACACCTCCAAGTGACTAGTTTCTATGAGGTTAAGAAATTCCAACAAAAAAAGCCCTAATTAGGGCTTTTCATTCTATTTCTCCAGCAAATCTCTATATGAAATTGCTAATTGAAAAAAGACACATTTAGATTGATGCGTCTTTTTTTGATGCCTCTTTTGTGAAATCATATAAAGCAATTGCGCCTAAAAGAACAAGTATCCCTTGAGGAACATCTAGCAAAATAGTTTTCCAAATTTCTGGAATTACCCATTTAATATCTGCTGCTGTTTCAAGATATGTTTGGAAATAGCTGATTGTAAAATTAATTATCCCTAAAAATACAAATAACGATAAACCAAATCGAATTAATTTCTTATTTGTAAACATATAACACCTCTCAAAATTCATTGGATATTCCTGCTTTTGGTTCTTTATATTCCTATATCTATATATCTAATTTTAACACATAAAGAACTCAAAAAGATACAATATGCATATTTGCATATTGTATGAACAGCATTCCATGATGATTTAGCAATTCCCGTAAAGAAAAAGCAAATCCATTACAATTAACAGAGCCGGTTTCTTTTCTTATTTAACTTCATACCACCAATCTTTACGTTTTTTGAATGTAAAATAAATGTGGCAGAAATTTATCCAGTTAATTCGTAGACAATTAAATTAGCTAACTTATCGATATTCTATTTCGCCATATCCGTAGCACTAATGACTTTACACAAATTTGACAAGAAAAAATATATAGATAGGTATGATCCACACCTATCTATAACATTACTTCTATTCTTTATCCAATTACGTCTTTTACGTCTGTATCCACTGGCCACTTTTCTAATGTATAAGCCATTTCCCAAAATGAATATTCATATTGACTGCTAATAATAAAATGCTGTTTCATACGCTTGCGGTCTGCCTCTGTTACTTTTTCAGCAATAGTATCTAACCGTGTAATTTGTTCTTCAACTAGCGTACGGAACCAATCAGATCCATAAGCAGAAATCCATTCGTTATAAATTGCCTCTTCCGGCTGGCACTCTTTTAAGCGTTCACCAATTTCATAATACAACCAATAGCAAGGTGAAATTGCTGCAATAATATCTCCTAAATGCCCTTCATACGCAGCACGATACATATGTGAAGTATACGCATATGCAGTTGGCGCAGGAATAAAATTATCTTTTTCTTCTTTTGTTATCCCTAGCTTTTTAGCAAAATTCTCATGTAAAGATAACTCTGCTTCATATGTATTTTGAGCATGATGTGCCATACGAGCTGTCGTCTCTAATTCAAGAGCTTTTGCAGCTCCTAAAGTTTGTACTCTAGCAAAATGGCTCAAATAATATGAATCTTGAAGCACATAATAACGAAAACTAGCTAAATCTAACGTTCCTTCGCCAAGTTTTTTTACAAAAGGATGGTTAAAACTCGCTTCCCAAATTGAATCTACTTCTTTACGTAATGATTGTGAAAAAGTCATTTAAATCCCTCCAATAATATATAAAATATAACTATTTATCCACAATTATTAAAGCTGTAAAATAAAAAAACTTTCTTTACAGGCGTAAAGAAAGTGAAATTGACAGTATTTATTTACTCATTAAATAGCAACGTCTTTCCCACTTCCCTACGCTGGCATTAACCAGATCAGGTACTAAGAGTCTCAAAATCACATTTGATCTCAGCCTATAAAAGGCCCCCCTAGTAGATAAATATTTTGTTTTTATAATGTATTCATCATAGCATACTTCGTGAAACTGTCAAAAAATTAGTTATATAATTCCCTTAAAACCCTTCTTCTTTTCTAACTTTTAATGATGTTTCAATAATCATATCTAATAGTTTGCTATAACTAATTCCCGCTGTTTCTGCACTTTTTGGCAATAAACTTGATTGTGTCATCCCTGGTAATGTATTAATTTCCATTACATATGGAATTCCGTCCTTCACCATCATATCAACTCTTGCATAAACACTACATTTTAATGCTTTATAACAAGCAAGTGACGCTTTATTTACACGTTCATTAATTTCTGCTGGAAGTTCGATAACTTCCTCAACTGTACTAGTATCATCATATTTTGCATTGTAGTCAAAGAACTCGGCTGCATGTCGAATTGAAACTATAGGTAACTGTTTTCCATCCAGAATTGAACATGTAATTTCATCACCTTTTATATACTTCTCAATTACTACTTCAGAATCCCATTCGAATACAGTTTCTAGCATTGAGATCAATTCATTTTTATTATAAACGATTTTCACTCCGACACTCGATCCGCCAGAGTTTGGTTTTACTACTAATGGAAATCCTAACTTATCTAACTCATCAAGATTTAGATCCTCCATTTTTGTAAGTTCAATCCAATCTGGTGTTTCTACACCTTCATAACGTAAAATCTTTTTCGAAATATTTTTATCCATACATATACTGCTAGATAACATATTACTTCCGCTATAAGGAATTCCTAAACTCTCCAGTGTTCCTTGAACTGTCCCATCTTCTCCGTATTTTCCGTGTAACGCGAGCAACGCAAAGTCAATGTCTTTCGCTTTTTCAATTAAATCCACTTTTTCATTTAATGTAATTGGAACTATTTCATACTTATTTTTATCTAAATGAGCAATCATTTCATTCCCCGTCATAATTGAAACTTGTTTTTCAGACGATACCCCGCCCATAATAACACCGATTTTCATTTTCTCAACTCCAAATTTCATTTTTTATTGTATCACCAATTATTTTAATTCCCCGAACTATTTCTTCTTCTTTCAAGCGCGAAAACCCTAATCGGAAAGTGTTCGCTCCTTCTCCATCAGAGTAAAAAACATCTCCAGGTGAAAACGTAACGCCTTTCTCATAACACTTTTGTAAAAGTGTGCGGGCATTCATATGCTCTTCTAGTTCTATAAATAAATGAAGTCCACCATCTCCAGTCATTCTTTTGAAATGAATGTACTGGTTACATGCCCCGACAGCTAACTCATATTTTTTCTTATAAACAGATCTTGCCTTTTTTAAATATTTCTCAAAATATCCCTCATGTAAATATTGAAACAGAACAGCTTGATCTAACGTAGATGTGTGGATCGTTCTTGCTCTTTTTACGCTTTCTAAATAATGAATCAGCTCTTTATCTGCAATAATCCAGCCTACACGTAAACCAGGGAAAAGTACCTTTGAAAAGCTACTAATATAAATCACATTATTGCCAGCTCCAGCAAAAGTTAATAATGGAGCTAAATGTGAACCTGAATAACGTAATTCTTCATTAAATCCGTCCTCTATAATAGGAACCTTGTATTTTGAGAATAACCTCATCAATTCCGTCCTTTTCTCTGAACTCGTAACAATACCAGTTGGATTATGATAAGAAGGAATTAAATAAGCAAAATCAAAATCTTTTTCACGCAAACTTTTTTCAACTTCATTCGTATCAATACCATCCTCATGCATATCAATCCCATGAACTTCAAGTCCATGTAAACGGAAAAGCTTAAGTGCAGCGTGGTGAGTTGGATTCTCACAAATGACACGCCCGGATTTTTTTGATAAAGAAGAGAGTACAATATCCAATCCTTCTGTAAATCCATTTGTAATTAGAATATCTTTATTCGAAATGTCTACACCTTTCATTTCCATGTAATGAAGTAAATAATTCATTAACGGTCTATATCCCTTTGCATATCCGTAGTTCAATACGATGTCTCCTTCAATGGACATACGAGTAAGAAAAGCTCTTTTGAAATTTTCAACATCAAATAGCTTCTCATCCGGGGCTATACTATTAAAAACAATCATTCCTTTTTCCCAACGAACACCATGTTTCATTAAATCTAATTCATCCGCTAATGCGGTCACTGTATTAAGTTTATTTTTCCAATCTATTTCAACAGACGAAGTGTTAGATATATCCACCTTCGCAACAAAGTTCCCTTTTCCTTTAACTGCATAAATGAGTCCTTCTTGCTCTAAATCTGCATAAGCAGCGAGTACAGTGTTTCTACTCACACTTAGTAATTCACTTAGTTCCCTTGTTGATGGGATTTTTTGATCCCCGAGCAAATGCCCTTTCATAATCATCTTCTTCAAATAATCTTTCAATTGAATATAAACGGGACGATCTTTAACAACTTTAAAATCCTTAAACAATTCCTTACCCCCTGCAATCATTTTTGCATATTTATTTCATTCTCAAAAGGTCCACGACATATGTATTTTTTATAAAGGGCGGTACGGTCTTACAAATCTTTTCGATATAAGTTAATTACATCTTTTAAAGCTGCAGCTGCAGCGCCTCGTGGATTAGAAGCCCCACCAATTGTAGTAACTTGTCCCATCGTATCTGTAAAGAACGTAATTCCTTTTTCGGTCCCATTTACTTTTGCTAACGGATGATTTTTTTCTATTTCGCACGGTTCAACATTTAAATTGACATTGCCCCCCTCATCCTTATATGTTGATGCTATTAATTTAATAATTTTATGTTGTTCCTTAGCATTTCTAATTTGCTGTTTTGTAACGTGCTCGATTCCTTTTATATGTATATCAGTAAGTGTTTTCTCTGTTCCCATTAAGCTGTTTGTCAAAAGTAACAATTTACACGCACTATCTGAACCACTTATATCTAATATAGGGTTTGTCTCAGCAATTCCTTTATCTTGTGCTTCTTTCAGTGCTTCTTCAAATATCACATCTTCCTCATACATTTTCGTAAGAATATAATTAGTTGTTCCATTTAATATTCCTTCTATTTTTTCAATACTGCAACCCGCTAAACTAAATTGTCCGATATCTAGGGTCGGTAGTGCAGCGGCTGTTGCACCGCTATATCGAATTCGTACATTTGCGCCTCTTGCTGCTTCATTTATTTCTCTCCAGTTTGTAACGAGCGCCCCTTTAGAAATTGCTACTATATCCATCTGTTTCTCCATCGCTTGTTTCATATATTGTTTCCCTGGATTTCCATCTTTAAGATTTGTAACTGTTGATTCTACCAATACAGTACCACTTATGCTAGTTGTTGCACGTTCCTTCGGATGATACTCTAAATATTTTTCAATTGCAGCGGTACCGCCACCATACATCAATAAATGATGAAGTGATAAGCCGTCTTCATTATGTATCGCAATATTTCTCCCTAATACGCCACTTACAACTAATTGAATCCCATATGTTTCATATATATATGAATATTTTTCATTTAATAATTTTATAAACTCTCTACCTACTGTTCCGTATCCTGATAATACAACTTGAATTTTCATAATATCCCCCCATATTTTTCTACCAAATCCCTCTTTCAATATAATATAAAGCGCTCTCGAATTCCATCGAGAGCGCTTTATTATTACCTATTTCGGTAAACGTGATAGCTTTTCAGCAATTGTTCTATAAAACTCTTGAATGCTAGAAAAACCTAATGAGTCTGAAACACTTAATCCTACCATATCGAGATGATCCCAATTCGCTTTCGTTTCGATATGATTCCATTTTCCAATCTGTAATGACTCATTATTATTTACAGCAACATTAGAAGAGGGTGCAATCATAGAATTTGTATTTACTACACCATCATTTTGCCACCAAGAAGTATCAACTAACGGACGGTTTTCTTCATATCTCGCATAAGAACCTAAGAAAAATGCATTTCCCATTAACACTTTATTCATCGTTATATGAGGCAAATGTAAACCTGTTATAGGTGCTGCTTGTGATGCATGCCCACTATAGGATAAGTAATACACATCTGGTTGCGTCTTTACCCAATTATTTAACTCCTTTGCACCATCTGTACTTAAATCCCATTGACTTATATCTTTTGTATTTTTCCAAAGTGAACTATTTAGAATACGATTACTATATTGGAAAAAGGACTCTCCAGCATTTTTCTTTATACCCCATTGATCCAATTTAAAATCATATAATGATAAATTATTGTTTCCTCCAAAGCTTGCAGCTGTAATGAGTAAATCTTTAACGAACGGCAGTAGAAGACTACCATCCGCAAGTGTTGTACCGTTGTGAGGGGTTGCTAATGTTGTAACACTATGAACATATGATTTTCCGCCTTCAAATAGTGGTGATATTTTGGTGTCTGGGTGATTTTTTACATAATTCTTTTCTTCAAAACTACCTTCTTTTAATAGCTGTACTAATGTTCTAATCGTTTGTCCACCCATGCTATGTCCAACTAAATGAACTTTATTTGTTTCACTCCAATTCGGCGCAAAACCACTATAAGTTCTGCCAAAACGATTATGTCCATGTTTCTCAGCATGTACTGCACCATAGTCTACTGTCCCACCGCTAATTTGTGCATACAATTCACATGCACGATCCCAGTTACTAGAAACAGGTCCAACAGCTGCGGTATGTTATGATAGGATAATTATTTTGTTGCCTCTCTTCAGCGTATGATATTTTCGCTGCGAATGAACATACGGTCACTAATGCGAAAAAACATATTTTTAAAAATAACTTCCCCATACTTTCTCCCCCTAATAAAACGTTTACATTTTTCTTTTTTAAAAAATAACAGAATACTTTAATAACTTAAACATAATGTAAAGTATTTTATATACGTTGTATATATAGAAAACATATACAGATGTTGATAAATATTAATTCAAATAAACATTTACTTTTTACAATACAACTTGTAAATCTGTTTATTAGAATTTATAATTAAATATAGTTTCCTCATGTTAAAAAGATTTAAAAACCATAAGAAAACTAATCTCATTGCTTGAAAAGGAGGAAAAAAGCATGCAAATCGGATCAAATATTCATACATTATCTCAACCTACTAAAATAACTCCATCTACTCTTGAGCATAATACTATCTCTTCTACTAAACTTGAAAGTAAGAAAGTAAATGATCCTATCAAGTTCGATATTCGTTCATCCGAAAAAGAAATGAAACAGCCTGAACATAAATTTAATGAATTAGATTTATGGAAGATGTTAAAGGATAAAGGTGTTCCTTTATGGATTATACTTGAAATGCTACAAAAGGCTCGTAAAGAAAAAGAAGCACAAAATAATTCAGTTCAAAATTCAAATGCGATTGAAGAAACGAGTGAGACTCGATTAAATGAAGTAATGTAAAGCATAATAATTGATTTGTCTATAAACTAAAAAGAGTTCGAAGCTGATGAAATTTTTATCAACTTCGAACTCTTTTTTAAGGTTTTTCGCCAATCGTTACAAAGTGAAAAGATACTTCTCCTTCCAAACCTTTAATTAACTTTTTTACTTTGACATTTTCATTAACCAATGTATTATCTGTCGACATTTTAGGTTTTTCGTCACCTAGTGATTTTTTCAAATGAAGAAGATGCATTTTCATTTGCCTTTATTTCTTTATAAACACTATTTTTTGCTACAATCATATACCATTCCGTTGAATATTTACGATTGTTACCTATCCAAGCATCACTATCGTATGTAACAGGAATCTCTTCCTCTCCTATTTTAATACTTTTCATAGTCTTATTGTCTTCACTTGTAAATAATAGCGCCCCTTCTTTTGGGAATTTCGGTAACGTATCTATAATATAATTGGAGCCATTATCTTGTTTTCGAAAAAGTTTTTCTTTAATCAATGCTTGTGCTGTAGATTCATTTAAAATTAAGACATTTCCATTTCCAACTTCCCCTTTTTTCACAGAAAACACTTCATTTTCTTCCGTAATTTCCTGATAACGATTAATAATTGGTGAAATATTATTTTCATCTCCAATAATTAATACACCGTTTGCAGGAAATGGATTTTCCTTTTTAGAACATGCACTAAAACTTATTAATAGTAGTATCGTTAACATAAAAATAGTTAAAGTTCTTTTCATCTCGTTTCCTTTCATCATACAGTTCATTTTTCTACATACTTTATTGTAGTCTTACAAGCTAATAAATTCTATTGCTCCATAACCTTATAAAGCTTTTGCAGATAACGCCAACGGGTTATAAAGAAATATAAAACTTGTATACATATAAATGAAATTAAAATAACGATAGAGCTATTTATGATAGAAAAATCGACTAATTGCTGTAATGCTATATAAGCGACTACAGTATGAATCACTGCAACGACAATTGGTAAAAAGAACATTAATAATAACTGTCTCGTTACAACTTTTTTTAACTCACCTTTACTTAATCCCATTTTCGAAATCATTTTATATTGCTGCTGATCGCGATCCAAATCTGTATATAATCGGAAATAAATAAAACTAGCAGCAAATGTAAAGAAGACGATTCCGACTAAAATACTTACCATAAGTAATAAACCATTCTTTTGCTTTGCTTCCAACAAGTTTAATGTTAAAGCTTCAAAGTAGAAATCTCTGTCCCTAAGATCTTTATCAAATATACTCTTTAATTGATTGGAAATCTCTTTCGTTTTTATCCAATCATCTACAACAAATCCGTAAGTACGATATGGAATTTCTTTATTAACTGGGTCACTAGTAAGAGGCATTCCATCATATACCTGATCTTGAACAGCGATATAAATAGTTCTAGAATCGTGTGGTAAAACTAAATTTTCTACAGCTTTTTTCACATGAAATGTCTTTGTCCAGTCACCTTGAATGACTTCTATATTCTTTTTATACTCGCCATTTTTAAATTCTTGTTTTTGTGATACGACTCCAGGAATTAATAAAATTTCATCTTCTTTTTCAATTGTTTCTTGTTGATAGCCTAGTGCTTTAGCAAGATCGTTGTATTCACTTAACTTCATTACATTTACGCCATTTTCTGTGTATATATATGAAGATGAAGCCATTCGATACGGAATATTAGCATCAGAAAGGTGCTTTTTTATAATAGAAAGATTTTTATTCAATACTTTGTCATTTTCAAAACTTCCATACAAAAATGTATACGGATTTGTCATCCTTACCAAATCCCTATTTCCAATTGCGTCTGTTGTACCAATTGCTGTAAATGCAACTGCTGAAACAATAGATACTATAAAAAACATCGTTGCATTATCTTTCATACGGTAAATTAATTCAGAAAATGTTAATATATTTGTTCTCTTTAAAAAGAAAGATTCTCTCCTTTTAGCAAGGCGCAATATATACACGCTACACTGTGTATATAAAAAGTACGTTCCTATAATTACTAGGAGCACACCTATTCCAAGCGTAATAAAATTGGTACTTGGTATGAAGCGAAATACTGAAAAATATCCATACCCTATACTAATTAAAGAAAGTAGCGATAATAAAACTGAAGATTTCGGTTCAGGTTTTGGCTTTTCCTCTGCTCGAATAAGTTCCACAAGTTCCGTTACTTTTATCATTTTAAATGTAAATAATGAAACAATTAAAAACAAGAAAAGAAATGTGATAACTGTTAATAATACAGCCCGCACTGGTATATAAAAAGGTAAACCATTATTAATCATTAATACACTTGCACTTATCAATAAGACTAGTTTAGAAAATATGAGTCCAATGAAAATCCCTATACAAATTGAACCAAGTCCAATCAACATATTTTCAATTAATAATAATTTCTTAAGCTGTCTCATTGACATACCTTGCATCATTAAAACGCCAAATTCTTTCTTACGCGTTTTTAAAAACGAACTAACTGAATATAAAATGAAGAAAAATGAAAATACAAAAATCAATCCTTGCGAAACTGAAAATCCCAATGTACCAAATGCACTTATTGTTGCACTTGTCGATTTCAACTCACCTTGTAAATCAGGATGAAATAATAAAAGAGCATACGTAAAGAAAATCATAATAGAAAATGCACTACTTAAAAAATGGGCAGCATATGTACGCTTATTACGAAAAATATTATTAAATGCGAACTGACGAAAAGTCATGCCTTTTCCCTCCTAACAAAGAAAGGACATCCATAATCTTTTGATAAAAGGCTTGTCTGCTTTCACCACAATAAATTTCGTTATATAGTTGACCATCTTTAATAAAGATTACTCGGCTGCAAAAGCTCGCTGCATACGGATCATGTGTAACTAACATCATCGTTGCTTTTTCTTCTTTATTTAGAGTATCCAGCATCTCCATTACATCATTTGAAGATTTAGAGTCCAAGTTCCCTGTTGGTTCATCTGCAAGTAATAATTGCGGCTTATGAACAATCGCACGAGCGATTGCTGTCCTTTGAGCTTGTCCCCCTGATATTTCAAACGTTCTTTTATTCAATATATCTGTAATATTTAACTTCTCTGCAATCTCTTCCAATCGCTTGTTCATTTCTTGCACGGAAACACCATCTAAAGTCATCGGCAATACGATGTTTTCTTTTACAGTAAGTGTGCTAAGAAGATTAAATGATTGAAAAACAAATCCTAATTGTTTTCTGCGGAATAACGCTAATTCTTCTGATGATAATTGAAAAGGATTTGTGTCATTAATAAATATTTCTCCCGATGATGGAGAATCAATAGTAGATACCATATTTAATAACGTTGTTTTTCCGCTACCTGATGGACCCATAATTCCTACAAATTCACCTTCTTGAATTGATAAATCAATATCTACTAATGCTTTATAAGGTACTTTCCCTTTATATACTTTACTAATACTTTTTGCATGTAAAATTTCCATGTATATTCTCCCTTCATTTCCACTGCTCACTATAAAGTGTAAATGAATTGTCTTACAGCTCATATTGATTCATCTTTCATTTACCTTACACGCTTGTGAGATTTCTAAAAAAACTGACAACATAATTATTTCAAACTAAAATTAACGCATAACTATCTTATAATAATTGTATAGTAGTAGGAAATATAATGTATAATAAATCTTTATTATATAAATGAGAAAAGACCGATTGCTATCGGTCTTTTACTACCAAACGTTATATTTTTATCCACTCAGATTTTCTCAATATATAATGATTATATATTTGATTTTCTATCCTCTGTTGGCTCTTATAAATAAACCCGCATTTTTCAATAACTTTATTTGATGCTACATTGTTAATTAAAGCAATTGCGTTAAGGACATTTAAATTTGTTTCTTTAAACAAATAGTCAATTAAACCTTTAGTCGCTTTTGTAGCATGGCCATGATTTTGATATTCATTTGAGATAGCATACATTACCTCTCTGTTTGGTGAAGGGAGTTCTTCTTTCATACCTGTGCAGCACCATCCAATGAGTTCATTTGTAGCTTTCTTAAATATTCCTAGCTTTAACATATAATTATCTATGTTATTCGTAGTTTTCACTGCATCAAGAAATGCTTTGTTTGCTGGTATTTCATAATCTGCAATCCAATCCACCCTTTGTTCTTTCGTTGATTTCCAGTCTGGTAAAAATTTTGCTATTTCCGGTTGATTTGCTATTTTATAAATACTCTCTGCATCTTTGACCGTAAACTCTTGCAAGTATATATCTCCACAATCTATTTTAAATAACTTAGTGAATCTCTCTTCTCCCATGTTAATCCCCCTTACTTACGTTATAGCTCCTTAATCTGCTTCGTAAGTTCAATAAACCGTTCATCCAGTGCTTTATATTCTTTGTCTTTAGAAGTTAAAAAGCTTAATTTCCCTAATACTTCTTGTCTCTCTGTTTCTAACGTTAAACGTAGCTCTTCAATATCATCTCTTGTTTTAGTAGGTTCTTCTAGCTGCTTTTGTATCGTATTGTTTGAAAACACGAGTTTTGTGTTAGTTGTTTTCTCCAGAAAATATCGATCGTGAGATACAATTACTAATGTTCCGTTATACTCAGCTAATGTATTTTCAAGTTGTTCACGTGAAGGTAGATCCAAGTGATTCGTCGGTTCGTCTAAAATGAGTACATCTTTTTCATCTAAAATATAAGCCATTAGCTTACACTTTACTCTTTCTCCCATACTCATATGCTCAATCGGCTCTTTCCATTGAGACGCTTGGAATCCTAAATGTTTCATTAAATTTTGGACTTTTCCTCGTTCTTCAAACGTCTCTTTAAAAAATAAATTTTCTGGTGTTTTATCAAGCGGTAAATCAAAAACTTCTTGTGTTAAATAGCCGATGTTTGCTGAAGGTGAAATCCATATTTCTCCTTCAGCAGTTTCCATTCCCATAATCATCTTCAGTAATGTTGTTTTCCCACTACCGTTTGGTCCAACAATCGCAACTTTCTCACCGTGCTGAATTGTAAAATTAACGTTTTCAAATAATACTTTCCCATGAAAGTCTTTTTTTAATTGCTTTACTTCTAAAAAGCGTTTTCCTACTTTTTTGTTCGCTTGAATAGAAAACTCAACTGAATACTCTTCTTTCACACCTTCTTGTTTTGTAGACTGCGCGTGTGCCTTTTGTGACCATGAACTCAATTCTTTTATATGTGTTTCTACTTGTTCTATCTTTTTTTGCTGCTTTTCATATTCACGCTGCTGCGACTTTCTTTTTTGCTCACGTGCTTTCATGTAGCTCGTATAATTACCACTATGCTCAATTAATTTTTTGTCCTCAATTGACCATATTTTTGTTGCGACAACATCTAAAAAATATCGATCATGTGATACAACGATAACTGTACCTTTCATGTTTTTTATTTGTTTAATGAGAAATCCCGTACTGATCTCATCTAAATGATTTGTCGGTTCGTCTAATATTAAGACATTAGGATTTTCAGCAAATCCTTTTGCTAATCGAATTTTCAGCTTTTCACCACCACTTAAAGTATGAAAATCGTTCGTTGGCACGCCCCATTTCGCAAGAAGTTCTGCTTCTTTTGCAATTACATCATTACTAATAAAAGATTCTATTTCTTGCTCAACATATGCGGTTGTCATATTCATTTGCTGCCATTCAACAATCCCTTTTGAAGGCTCAATCTTTCCATTTATTAATTGAAGTAACGTTGATTTACCAGCACCGTTTTTACCAATTAATCCGATAACATCCCCTTGTTTTACTGTCACATTCATTTTCTCTAACAACATATTTTCTTTTATTTCAACATAAACATCATTTAATTTTAATAGTTCTTTCATAATACCGATCCCTTTCATTAAGGGAGAATAAAAAAATCCTCCCAAATAAATTTGGCAGGATTAGTCGTTAAAATATTCACACCCAAATAAGCTATTACGTAACATAAATAGCAATACCGTTCTATGGAAATTGGGCAGACTAATCCTATTTTTTAGAAATTGAAATTTATTGAATTTCAACATTTAAAAATAAGATTAGTTAATCATCGTCCACCCATCATTCCTTTCTGTCATTAATAACCATATTGTACCATGATAATACTGTATGCGTAAATATTATTATTTGTACTTCAAAAGCAATTATTTTTCTTCAAGTTTATTTTTACAATTTCATGTGCTCATATCTTTAATTTTTACTAATTTGTATCATTTATTCATATGAAAACTTTTTAAAAAATACAAAACAAGGCTAAAAAACTTATCTCCAACGTTCTTTAGCCTTGATCACTTTTTACACATTAAAAAATATTACTCGTACTACCGTACCTTTATCAACTTCTGAATGGATTTCTACACTATGTCCTAATTGCTTCGTAATTTCATATACGAGATATAGCCCCATTCCTGTTGATTCTTTAAAATCTCTACCGTTTTCTCCTGTAAAGAAAGGTTTGAAGACTCTTGGTAAATCTTGCTTCGGTATACCTACGCCATTATCAGCAATTTCAAGTATAACGGTATTACCTTCCTTACAAGCTTTCACTTTAATCTTTTCTCTACTACCTGATGAATATTTAATCGCATTCGATAGTATTTGCCCAATTAAAAATTGTAACCATTTCGCATCACTTTCTACAGTAATGTCCTTATCAATTTCAAGCTCTGGATATACAAAATTCCGGATAAAGAACCGTTTATGCTCATGTACCGAATCATTCACTATTTTATGTAGTTGTACTCTTTCTACATAAAAATCTTGTGTAAATGCTTCTAAACGTGCGACATACAGAGCCATTTCTAATCCCTTTTTTAATCGATCAGTTTCCTCATTTATACTTTCAAAACGTGAATCTACTTCATCCTGTGTAATTAATTCTATTACAGATAAAGGTGTTTTCATTTGATGAATCCACTGATTCATAAAGGTTAAATGGTCATTATTTTTTCTCTCTTGCATTTGCAGCTGATTTTGATAATGTCGATATTGCACCTCAAGTAGTTCTTGAAGAGCAGCCGATACAGCTGCAAAATCAGATTTTTGAACAGATTCATCCAAAGATTGCATCGGGTTTGCTAAGCGCTCATAAAAAGAACGATGTGTAAAATAACGAAACACTAAATAACTTCCCATAAAGAAAGCCCCTAGAAACATTGCATATAACGCCGTTGTAATATGATTATGCCCATCAAACCAATATACGAGAAATATAGCTAGTAGTTGAATTATAGTAAAGCAAATAAGTGGTATATGATCACGTATAAACAACCTTATCATTTTTCTATACCAGTATCCCAAGTAATATGCAATCTATATCCAACACTACGAATCGTTTCAATCGCACCTTCTATATGTAACGTTTGTAACTTTTTACGCACACGTGTTGTATTTACACTTAATGTATTATCATCAACATAAGATTCGCTATCCCATAATCTATTTAACAACACTTCCCTACTCACAACACGCGGATAATTTTTCATTAATGTCTCTAATAAAATAGCTTCGTTTCTCGTTATATCAATCTCTTCGTTTCTAAGTTTCAATACAAGTCTTTCAGGATATAAACAAAGGCCTTGTTGCTCAATCATTCGCTCTTCTAGTTTCGGTGCATAATCTCCATATGCACGTCTTAAATGACTACGAATTTTCGCCACTACAACTTCATAATGAAAAGGCTTCGGAATAAAATCATCGCCACCATTTTCTAACGCCATAACTTGATCCATCGTGCCTTCACGGGCCGAAATGAATAGTATCGGACATGTAGAAACACCGCGAATTTGACGACACCAAAAGTACCCATCAAAACTCGGTAAATTAATATCTAATAAAACTAACTCTGGTTGTTCATCTAAAAAAATGTCTAATACATTTTGAAAGTCCGATACAATAACTCCTTGATAACCATATTTCGCGACATGTGTTGATAATAGTTCTGCAATTTTCATATCGTCTTCTACAATCATAATTTTGACCATTATTGAACTCCTTTTTAATCCACATTCTCAAATATACTTATATAAATTAAATACTACCCCTTTTCACAAAATCCGTAAATTAAAAAAGGATGCTTTTATACAAAAGTATCCTTTTTCGTCCCTTATCTATTTAATATGAAATTTACTAAAAGTAAATCCTAGTTTCTCCACATAATCCATCCCTAATTCCATACGCGCCGTTTTCAACGGATCCACAACTTGGCAAACTTTTAAATTACCTGCTGCCGATAATAAAAGAGTTGCATCAGCTTTAGACATTGCTAATTCTTCATGTAAAAATTTCACCATATTATGTACAGCACGACTTGCTGCATCATCTAACAATTTCTCTGAAGCAATCGTCATCATTTTTTCTTTTTGAATAGCCATTGGTAACGGCCATTTCTTTCCTTTTATAATTTGAACTGTTACCGTTACCTCACCAGCAACCTCTACACCACTAACACCAATTTCACCATCACCCATTGCTGCGTGTAAATCACCTAACGTTAATAGTGCTCCTGGGACATTAACTGGTAGTAGTAATGTTGTTCCTTCTTTAATTTCTTTACAGTCCATATTCCCGCCGTGATCATGCGGTGTGCCACATGAAATGCTCTTTTCTTTCGGTGCAGTACCAATTACCCCAATCATTGGATTAATCGGGATTTGTAGTTCACTTGAAAACAAAACATGTTCGTTATGTATTGGGACAATTTTCACTGTATTTTCATTTAACTCATCCCCCATTACACCAAGGTTTGCACCTGTAGTTAAAACGCCCTGCTCTGCAATTTTAATTTTTTCAATCGTTACAACTAATATATCGCCAGGTTCTGCTCCTTTAATATATACAGGTCCAGTCGCTGGATTAATTCGATTCCAATCTAATTCTTGAAACACAATATCTTCAGAATCGATTTGATTTTCAAAGCAATCATATGTTTCAAATACAAGACTGCTCCCAATTTCCACTTCCATACACGGCTTATTCTCTGGTGACATTGAGTAAATGATATGGTCTTTATGAATTCGATACATAATACCTCTCCCTTTTATAGTTATCTACTATTACTAATTAGCTTTTTTTATACAAGCTCCTCTTAAAATTAAATGTTATTTTTATGTAAAAAAGCACGCAGATTGTTTTATAACATACACTCTTTACTATAACAGAAAGGTGGTATCACTATGCCCCTTATTCCATACAACGAAAGTGATGTTGATTTACTAGCTCGTTTAATTCGTGCTGAAGCTGAGGGCGAAGGTCGCCAAGGTGAGGAGTTAGTTGGATGCGTTGTAGTAAACCGTGTATTTTGTGATTGCTTAGATTTTAAACAACTCCGTACCGTACGAGACGCTGTATATCAAAGCCCCGGCGGATTTGAAGCAGTACAATATGGATATTTTTATCAACGCGCTCGTGAATCAGAAAAAGAAATCGCACGAAAAGTTTTACAAGGTGAATGGCGCTGGCCTGCACGATGGGCTCTTTGGTATTTCCGTCCAGTTGGAGCTTGTCCACCTGAATGGTATAATCAGCCATTTGTAGGACAGTTTAAAAGCCATTGTTTTTATGAACCAAGTGGTGATGAATGTCCGAAAATGTATTCACGATAGTAAAAAAGAAAACACCGAAAGTACCTGTTTTTATATATACTTTCGGTGTTTTCTTTTCATTCAAGTAATCTAATAGTAAGATAAAATATTTAACTCCTATAACATTTTATTAATCGAATATTCAACATGTACTGAAGTTTCTTAGACTAATAGAAACCAAATGGTATATAAGAGATTATCACTAAATAACAACTTTTAGTTTTAATGTATATATTTATTTATAAAAAAATGATAAACTAATTTACGCATTGGAAAAATTTTATAATGATAAAAAGGGGATCACTATGAAATTACTACGTTTATTTCTCATTCTAACTCTTGTTGTATTATTAAGCGCATGTGGTAATACAGCAGTAAAAGTCACCAAGGTTCAAAAAAACGGCAAGCGAATTCTAGCTTGCCGTTTTTATTTCTAACTCAATTTTCATAATATATACTTATCGATTAAACGAATTGTTTTGTGTATACTTCATCTTTATTTACATTCTATATTTAGACATTATTCTTAAAAAATCTTCTAAAATAAAAATTAAGTTATGACTTCCGGAATTTTAGTTTAATTACCTAAAAAAATTCTTTATCGCTTCTAATTGAATTTTATGACTACACTCATCACAACAATATGCCCCGTTTGGTTTCTCTTTAAATCGCTTATATTTTTCACTGCCTTCGTAAACACGAAATATATTCTTACAAGAAAAGCAAACAATTTCATAAAACATCATATGCATTTTCCTCTCCTTGTTTATACACTTTTTTAATCACTTGTGAGAAGGTCATTTTTCTACAGTATAAATCTTAATATCCTCTGACTAAAAGGTTTACCTCTATTCTTATCGAATTATATTAATATCTTATAACGCGAGGTGAACATCTTGTTCAGTAATATAGAATTAGTTTTAGATGCTAAAGCAAGTTTAGCTGAAGGACCATGTTGGAATGAAAAAAAGCAACTTTTATATTGGGTTGATATTATGGAGAGAAAATTATGCATCTACAATCCTACCGCTAATACGAACCGAGTAATTGCACTCAATCAACAAATTGGCTGTGTTGTTCCATATTTAGAGGATGTACTACTCTTAGCTATGGAAAAAGGCTTTTATTCTATTAATGTAAATACCGAAAAACTGACACATATTTTTGACCCTGAACCACATTTAATAGAAAATCGTTTCAATGATGGAAAATGTGATCCAGCTGGTCGTTTCTGGGCAGGTTCTACAGATACATACGGTATGAATGCTGCAGGTTCCTTGTATTGTTTACATCATAATTTAAGTGTAGAGAAAAAAGTTTCACATGTAAATACATCAAATGGAATTGCTTGGTCACCTGATCATACATACTTTTACTTTATAGATACACCTACTAAAAAAGTGGTTCGCTATCAATATAATATACGTACTGGAGACATTCATAATCCAAGTGATGTAATCAATTTCTCTGAAAATGATGGTCTACCTGATGGTATGACAATTGACGAAGAAGGTTGTTTATGGATTGCACATTGGGGAGGTTCAAAAATAACTAGATGGAATCCATCTACTGGAGAACAAATATTAAATATTCCAATTCCAGCTTTATATGTAACATCATGTACATTTGGAGGACCTAATTTAACAGATTTATATGTTACAACAGCCAGAACAAGAATGACGGATGACGAATTAAAAGAGTATCCACATGCTGGTGGTATTTTTCGAATTCAAACAAATATAAAAGGTTGTCCTACATATGAATTTTGCAATAAAAATATTGGGGCTGAAACAATATGAACCGTATCGATTACATAAGACAAGAAGAAAAGAAATATCACGACCTTTGCTATGAACAATATAAACTATTTGAAATTGGCTCTTGGCTGTACAAACCGGTTAAAACAGTTATGGACTTGATGGATCACTTTGAAGGACAAAACAACTTGCAAGTACTTGATCTTGGCTCTGGCGTCGGTAGAAATAGCATTCCAATTGCACAAAAATTAAGAAATACTAGCGGCACTGTTACATGTGTTGATTTACTTAATTCCGCTTTAACAAAGCTACAAACTTATAGCAAAGAACATGATGTATTCGAGGTTATAAAAACAGAACAAGCAGAAATTGAAAACTATCATATTGACTCTAACGCTTATGATTATATCGTTGCAGTATCAAGTTTAGAGCATGTTAAATCAAAAGAAGATTTTAAAAAAGTGCTCCATTCTATGAAACAAGGGACAAAAAACGACGGTATTAATTGTTTAATTATTAACTCTAACATACAAGAAATTGTTTTAAAAACGAATGAAGAATTAGAAGCTTTAATTGAAATTAATCTCCCAACTGATGAAATGATACATCTATTAAAAAGTATTTATAAAGGATGGAAAGAAGTAAAAGTTGAAATAAAAGAATTAGCTTATAATATAGTTCGTAATGAAAGACACATTCAATTAAAAACAAATGCTATAACGTTTGTAGTTCAGAAATAATCGTATAATAAAGATATGGTTATTTCTCTCAGATTTATTTTTATTGCACGAAATTTGCAAGTATAAATATTTATGAAACAAAAAAATAAAAGAGCACTTGTTTCCGCAAGTGCTCTTTTGGGGATTTTGAGATACCCTATTAACGAAAGTTAAGGTTACTTAAAGTTAAAAGGTATTTATATTATATGCTTGTCCTTTTTATTTGTGCATAATCAATATATAAACATCTTTAATCATTCTTAATAACTTTTAGTTATCGTTCTTTCTTACATTTTATCATTAAGAAATTGATTGAAGGTTTATTTACTATGTTCTTATTTGGTTCATCAATTTCCGAAACTTGTACTAATCCATATTGATTAAAATCTTTTTTTATAGATTCAGAATCATAGAAGAACATTTTTACACCTTCCATTATCTCATAATAATCTTTATCCAACTGTTTTCTTTTTCCGTACATGGGAGCTTTTTTAGAAACAGTTGTAAAAACCATATATCCTCCTGGTTTTAACTGATTATAACAATCTTCAATAAATTTCTCTCTTTCCTGTCCATTCAACAAATGAAGAAGTGCATGACTAAATATCCCATCATACAGTTTATTATCAAAAGGCATTTCGTTTACTGAACCGTGATACATACTAACATCTTCTAGTCCGTTTTCTCTTGCTAAATCGATCGCTGTTTTCGAAATTTCAATACCTGTTACATTTATACTATTTTCGATAAATACCTTTGCGTTTCTACCATATCCAATACCGGGAACTAATATGTCCTTAATGTTCTTTTCTAGAAAAAAATCTTTTGTCAAAATTGCAGATTCTGTAGGTTCAAATCCCCACATTGTTTGTTTCTCAATAAAACTTGATTCCCAAAATTCCATTTTATTTTTATCTCCTTATTCTTATCTCATGTTTAATATCACATGAAAGACCTATTCATTTTAACGCTGCTTTTTTCACCACAGTCACTATAGCTCCATTGAATATAGCATATTAATAAGCCTATATCTAATTTAAAGATTGGCTGAATATCTATTCTAAATATTAACTTTTACATTTAGAAAAAATAAAAAATGCCAATAATTCAATTGTATATTGGCATTTCACATAAGAAATTATCTTTTTATTTTGTGCTGATCTAATGTTTTTTCTAACATTTCTAAAGTTATCGGTTGAGCTTTCTCTATTAATTGATAACCAATACGTCCATTCGGCTCAGCTGTAACTTGCTGCAAAATCTTTAAATCATGTATTCCTTTTTCTCTTAATTGCATATAAAGTTGTTGTTCAGACATTTTTGCCTTCATCAAGTTCGCTTTAATAATCTCTCCATTTTCAACAATTACAAAGCTACTGCCATTTAGGAATTGTTCCGCCTCCCTTGATTTCAGTTCAAAGAAATGAATGATAAGAAGTACGCTTGCAAATATTACAGCTGCAAATATAGATGGGACTACTTTCCTACTTAATACAGGCTCTACAATAATACGCGCAATTGATACTACTATGATGATTTCAGCTCTTGTCATTTGGCTAACAGATTTACTACCTGTCATTTTTAATGCAAGAATCCCAGTGAGAATTAAAATAATGCTTTCAACAATAATATGCATAATAGCCCAATCCTTTAATGGTAAATGTTATTAGCATTCTAGATGCACTTTAAACTTTTTGGTGAAAATTAAAACTTACATATATAGAAAATGGATCTATTTAGATCCATCTTTTTTCAATAAGAATTTGATGATCTATTTTCTATTGTCAAAAAAACAAAAGCACCCAAATGGATGCGTATAGATTAAACTTATTCATTATTACTTTCTCCACTTTGATCATCAACTGATTTCGAGTCTAACATGCTGCCTATATCAGGCGGTAAGGCTAGCTCTATACCAGCTACTGGTTGATTATCTTCATTAAACCATTGTTTCTTAAATTTACTCAATTCTTCATTTTTCTTATTTCCATCCATATTACCCCGCCTTTTATGTACGTGATATTAAATACTTTACTTAATATGTACATTGAGAAAGATAATATACGATTTGTACATAATGAAAGAGCAACAACCCGTTGTGCCTATTAAAAATTAACACGTACATGCTACTCCTCGTTTTATTATCATATTAATGACAAAATATATGTGAGCTACGTGACAAGTACGTTGTCATTTTATTCATATGAGACAAATACTTTTAAAGGAGTAATTATTCCTTCACTTAATTCCTCAAAACATTTTTCAAGCGCAGTATAATGAATTTCATGTTGAAAAATCTCTTCTATCCATGGCGTCTGTTCTATTTGACTAAAAAACCAATCTGCATGTTTTTGGTAATCATATCCATCACTTGAACCAATGATTTTCAATTCTTTTCGATAAAAGTCGGCGGTTAATGTTAAGTCTTCTATATTACCATCAGAAAGAATGCATATCGCTCCATTACTATTAATAGCCTTTTGCAATGTGTGAAACCCTCTATTTATAGCAGAACATTCCAAACCGTAATTATATGTTTCTATTATTTGTTTTTCTGAATCAAAGAGGTTTTTCGCACCAAACTTCTTTGCAAATTCTCTTCTATTTTTATTAGGCTCAACAACATCCACACGCTCAACACCTACATAGTATTTTAAGAAATAACAAGCGAGTAAACCGATAACTCCCATTCCAGTAATAAGTACTTTTTCATCCTGTCGCGGGTCTAGCTTCAATACTCCTTTAGCAGCATCACACGAAAGAATAGATAATAAAGCTATATAACTAGGCACTCGAATTACTTTATCTCCCTTAACTATTCCTATCGTTTCATGTCCATAAAAAGAAACTACTTTATCACCTACGTTTAAATTTGTTACTTTATTATCAACTTGAATTACTTCACCATAACTTTCATATCCAGTTTTTTTTGGATAGATAGGATTTGTATCTGTAACATCCGATTCTTTATACTGTGGTAACTCTGCTCCAATACTTATTGCACCTGCAATTGTTTTAACGATAATTTCATCGTCCTGTATGTCCTTAATTTCATTTGTTTCCCACTCGATTTGTTTAGGCTCTTTTAAAATTAACTTATATTGTTCCATTTATATCCTCTCTTTTTATAAAGATGTTATAAGTAATATTGTTATCCATCTAGTTATCGACTATATTTATTTACCTAATAGAGAAATTACCCTTGCCCAGGTTTATACCGTTACTGCTTCTGTACATTACTGTTCAGCATCTAACACTTTAAGATTACTATTCTGATAACATCTTAAGAAAAGTTGTTGCCGCCCAAATAAAATACGCAAGTTGCGTAACGATATACATCGTAATTTCAAAACCTGTAAGCTTTCTTTCCCTTTTTATTTTCTTTAAATATCTATAAAAACAAAATGAACATAAGATCAGTAAAACAATAGACATTTGATATAGATTTTCCAATAAAAGAACTGCCATTTATTTCATCACCTTTCCAATAGAAAATAGGCTATAGTTCAAGCATATCACAAAAAACGGGATTAATTACCATATTACCCCAAGAAGATATTACCCAATTAAAACCAGTCACCTTTTTGAATTTACTCAATACAATGTTATATAATCAACTACACACGATATAATAGGAGATTACTTTCTTTCACTGCAAATGCTTAGGAGGAAGTTGTACATGTAATTGATTCATAACATAAGAAAGGCGTTTCATAACCTATGTCACTACGATACAGTCAATTTAATACACGCTATTCAATCATTAAATATTTCACTTCATAAAATATCTCCTTTTATTACTTCACCAGTTAATCTTGAATACGGAAGGAACGTTATCTATCAGTCTGAATTTGTAGAGATTTTAGTATTAAATTTCCCCAGCAAAGCAAAGACTTTTGTGCACGATCACGGAATATCTGTAGGATGTATGCTAATAGTCAATGGTACGCTACAAAATATAACGTACGAAAATAATAGCGAGCGGATTGAAGAGTTTACAGAGGGAAATATTTTCACAGTAAAAAAAGATACTGTGCATAAAATGTATAATGCTACAGATTCGGCAGTAATAACTTTCCACGTATATTCCCCACCATTAAAAGATGTCCAAATATATGAATAGTCTTTAGAAGGAGGAAATATGCAAAATTTGAAAGATTACTATATAAAGAGCTTACAAGATGGTCGTAACGTTTGGCTCTATGGACAAAAAGTAGATGTAACTACAGACAAACATTTTGCAGGAACATTAAGTACCATTTCTAATTTATTTTCATTGTTTGATGATCCAATACGAAGAGATTCTGTTGGATATGTTAGCCCAAAAACGAAAGAATTTGTCCATACAGCCTTTTTAATTCCGAATTCCTATAACGAATTATTAATGAGAAGAACCGCTTTTGAAACGTGGAGTTATGCTACAGACGGTGTAATGAGTAGACTATCTGATTACGCAAGATCGAGACTTACCGGCTGGTACGTATCAAAATATTTTTATAAAAAATTCGATGTACAGTTTCCAGATAAAATTACATCTTATTATGAAGAAGCGAGAGATAATCACTTGTTCTTAAGCGTAGTTCAACGTGATCCACAAATAAATCGATCTACAGAATCAATGTTGAATACAAATGACTTAGGATTACTAAGAGTTACGAAGAAAACTTCTGACGGAATTTATTTAAGTGGTGCTAAAATGATCGGTACTGCTTCTCCTTATTCAAATGATTTATTAATCTATCCATTAGCAAAACTGACTGATACTCAAAAAGATTTAGCTCACTTTCTCATTGTGGCAGCCAATTCTCCTGGATTACATATGGTTTGTAGAGAACCATTTGCGAATACACATTCAATTACAGTTGATTCCCCTCTTAGCTCACAGTACGATGAAATGGATGCACTATTAATCTTTGATAATGTATTTGTACCATGGGAACGTGTCTTACTATATAACAACCCTGAAGCGTTATGAGCAATAAAGTCAGATATAGCTTCTAGTAGTTTAGCTTATCACCAAGCAATTGTACGATTAGTAGTAAAGCTAGAATTTATAACTGCAATTGCTTGTGAAATTGCTGAAGCAATCGGTGCTACTACTTATTTGCATGTTCAAGAGAAGCTTGGGGAATTAATTATGCAAATCGAAACAATTCGCGCACTTTTAATTGCTGCAGAAGTTGAAGGTACTACAAATGAAACAAAAACTTATTTGCCGAAATTTAAATATATCGAAACTGCAAGGAATCTTGGTTCCAAATATTATCCCCGTGCAATAGAAATTTTACAATTAATTGGAGCAGGTGGTTTCATTCAACTTCCTTCGAGCTCGAATGACTTCCAGAGTCCGATAGCTGATTTATTGAAAAAATACTTTAATGGAACGAATATAGATGCCGAACAACGTACAAAATTATTTAAGTTAGCCTGGGATATCATCGGAAGCCCATTAGGATCTAGACACGAATTGTACGAAAGATTTTACGCGGGAGATTCAATACGAAATACAGCTACGCAATATGTAAATTATGATAAAAATCATTTTAAAAAGATGCTAAGTAAATATTTACATTAATGAAAAAGAGCACTTTTTGCTAAGAGTGCTCTTAAAAAACATATAGTTATTCAGTTACATATATAGTTGCTCCGGCCACAACTGCTACTTTTCTCCGTAATCGTTTCATTTTATTCAACTTTTATAATTCAGCTTTATAACCTCTGGTATATGCTTCCTATCATATTTCCTCATATAGGCTTCTCCATCTGGAGTAACTAATTGTAAAACAATCTCACAACAAACCTCCTAATTCAAATTATTCCTTTCTAAACTGAAAATCCAACTGTCTTGATTGCTTGATTTCCTCAATTACTTTACGAATACCTTCTTCAATCTTATCTTCTTTTACATTCGAAACATTTAATTTTAATAGTTTTTCTTTAGGAAAATCCCTCATATAATTCTTATCAATAGTATCGACACTTATTTGAATGTCACCTAATTTTTGTATAAGTGTTTCTGTAACTATGTTTTTCTGCATTTCTAAACAAGTGTGTATTCCCAGTGTGTTTTGTCTATTATATGTAAATAATGATGAATTTTCATTTTGCACTTTTTCTAATGTTTCTGCTAGTTTTATTGATCTATTGTAGTAGGAAGAATTAATTTTACTTTTATGACGTTCAAACATACCACTCTTTATATAAATTTCTAAAGCCGCTTGAGAAATCATCGGACTATCAATATCTAGTATTTTTTTGTATGTATAGAAAGCATTTGCAATGGATCGTGGGATGACCGCAACTCCAACCCGTAAACCTGGAAAAATAATCTTCGAATAACTTTTCAAATATATGACATGACTACAATTATCCAAGCTATATAACGGATCTGCTTTTGAATCAGTTTCTAAATCTGCTAAATAATCATCTTCCACTATAAATACATTGTATTTCTTAGCCAATAGTGTGATTTTTTCTTTCTCATCTTTAGAATAAGACGTTCCAAGCGGATGATGATATCTCGGTATCGTATAGAAGAATTTTATTTTTCCAGTTTGAAATATTTGCTCCAATTCATTCAAATCGATACCTTTATTCGTACGTCTAATACCGATTACAGGAACTTTATTTATTTCTAGATAATCAATATATAGATAATATGTTGGCTGTTCAATTAATACAGTTTCATTTCCATTCGGAAATGGTATGGAAGTTAATATAGCAAGTGCCTGCTGAACACCTGACGTTATAAAAATATTTTCTTCTTTTGTAAAGACTTGATAATTTGCTAGTTGTTTTTGAATAACTGGTATTAAAGATGGTAAACCTTTCGGCGTTCCATATACAAACAAATCATTTTTATACGTATCAATAGCCTTATTAATACAATGTTGAAAATCTAAATATGGGAAAACATCTGGATCTGGTGCTGAGGAAGCAAAATCAATTATCTCGTTATTTTCTATGGTACTCCCAGATTTCTTAACAACGTAATATCCACTTTGAGGGACAGAATATATAATATGACGCTTTTCTAATTCATGAAGCGCACGTATAACTGTCGCCTTATTACATTCATATTGCGTAACGAGTGACCGTATAGACGGTAATTTCTTTCCTTCATTTATTTCTCCATTTTGAATCATATTTTCTATGTCGTTTAAAATATGTAAATACTTATACATATTACACCTCCTTCAGCAATTTTCTATTTAATTATATCGATTTTATATTCATATAGCATTCATTCCTCAATTAGTTAATTTTCCGATCATCTATATCGTAAATCCCAATAGCGTATGAATCATTTTCAATCCATTTCTTTACTGCTTCTGTTTTAAGTACCCCTTCAACTTCTTTTTCTATTTTCTGTCCAAGTTCTCTCGCCCCTACTTCATCATCGCTAATCTTAGTTTTTATATCAATGGTAACAGGTTGATTCTTTTTATAATTTATTTGCTGAATCCCAAACCCTTCATATCCATTCTTCCTGAATACGTCATCAAATATCTGTCCAAAAACTAACTCCCATCTATGTTCTGCATTTACAATCTCCTTGTTTCTTTGAGATATATTTACTTTATAGGACGTAACACCTTGAATTTGCAATCTTTTATTAATTTCTTTTTTTATTTCGTTAGCATTTTCGCTATCAGCAATTTCTAAATCTACTATTCTTGCTTTTTCATCCCATATAGCAGCACTAAAAAAAGATTCCTCCTTTACCGCTGCTGTAGCAATATCCATCACTATAGAATCTTCACTTTTAGCATCTTCAATCTCATTCTCACAGGCACATAATAAAGCAAATGGAATTAATAATACAAGTACCTTTGTTCCCTTTCTCATGTAGCACCCCTCCACACATTTTCATTTACGATAAACTTTTTACTTTGACATATAAATACCTTCTATAATTATTAAATTTAACATTATTTCACATTTTCCCCACTTAACAAGGGAATTACAATTAATAAATAGAATATCTCTATGAATAAATAAAAAGTGAGGGATATATAATGCAACGTGTAAATACGATTGATATTAGTAATGTACTACAATTGGAAAAAACTCTTTCGACTTTATTAAATAAGATGATTTCTTCAAAACTAGACCTTGAAAATTGGTTAAAAGAGCAGTCAAAAGTAATTTGGGAAATCGAAGAACAATTAAGATTACATTACATCGCCTTTCAATGTAATACGGATGATGAAGAAATAAAGGATACATTTGAACATGATCAACAATTTGTAAAGCCACTTTTAAAGCGGTACCAAAATTTATTGGATAATAAATATTTAGAGTCACCTTTTCGAATGGAATTAGATTCTAACGTATATGGTTTATTAGATACAAAAATAAAAAATGCTCAAAAGTTATTTTGTGAGGAAAATATTGAATTAGAAATACAGGAAGACAAATTAGTCACAGAGTACTTTGAAATCACTGGAGGATTAAGTGCCATTTGGGACGGAGAAGAAAAAACGATAACAGAATTACAATCCTATTTACAAGATTCGAATCGTGACATCCGTAAAAAGGCAAAAACTATTATTTCTGAACAATTTTTATCTGTTGAAAAAGAACTCCAAAACATATTAAATCAATTAATTGAAATTCGCCATCAAAAAGCAAAAAATATTCAACTAGAGAATTATCGCGATTATATGTTCAAAAAATACGAGCGTTTTGATTATTCAGCGATAGATTGCTATGAACTAGCCGAATCCATACGTAAGTATGTTGTGCCTCTTAAAGATAAAATAATGCTAGAGAAAAAAGAAAAACTGCAAGTAGATACACTTGTGCGTGATAGGTAAAGCTTTGATATCATCTCCACCTTTTCCCCCACCTAACACCGTACGTGACAGTTTCCCGTCATACGGCGTCCCATC
>NZ_JAKUGE010000032.1:0-58538 GCF_022663795.1 Bacillus cereus group sp. BfR-BA-01349 | reverse complement strand
CCCGTTCCCATACCGAACACGGAAGTTAAGCTCTCTAGCGCCGATGGTAGTTGGGACCTTGTCCCTGTGAGAGTAGGACGTCGCCAAGCAACTAAACACGAGTCAAATGACTCGTGTTTTTTCGTGTTTTCTTTTATAATCCATAGTAATTAAAAAAATGTGCTTAAATAATTACCATGTTGATTAAATACAGGGGAATGTGGCTAGGATAGTGAATAAGCAAAAGAGTTGCAAATTTTATTAATACGTATATAATTAAAGTCAAAGATAGTCAAAGTCAATAAAGGTGGCGGATAAATGAGAAATATATCTGATATCATTGAGCAATATCTAAAGCAAGTTATTGACTTAAGTAATAATAATGTGATTGAAATCAAAAGAAATGAGATTGCGGATCGATTCGAGTGCGTACCATCTCAAATCAATTATGTAATCAATACCCGTTTTACATTAGAAAGAGGATTTATAGTAGAAAGTAAACGTGGTGGTGGAGGTTACATTCGCATTATAAAAGTCAAACTGCATGATGATATAGACATTATTGATCAAATGCTTCATATGATTGATCATAGCGTTGCACAAGGGAATGCAGAGAGTATGATTATACGTTTATTAGAAGAGGGAATTATAACAGGCCGTGAAGCAAAACTAATGTTAAGTGTACTAGATCGTTCTGTATTATCAATGGATATTCCTTCTCGAGATGAACTTAGGGCTCGAATATTATGCGCAATGTTAAGAACACTGAAATATAAATAAATACAGCTTTTGTAAAAGAATGATAATTAAGATAGGGCAGTTAAATATTGTAGAAGTTTTGAAAAAGAGCATGTACTTTTATCTAAATGGATTAAGGAAAGAGGACAATCTAGTAATGTATGAAAAGTATCATGAGGTAGATCGTTCCTATTTTAAAGGTGGGGATATTGATGACTTGTCAAAACTGTAATATAAGACCAGCAACTTTACATTATACAAAAGTAATCAACGAGAAGAAGGCGGAAGTTCATCTTTGTGAGCAATGTGCGGAGCAAAGTGGCTATACGTCTTTCTTTCAATCATCACAGTCTAACTTTTCATTTCATGATGTATTTGCTGGTTTATTACACGGTGAAT
This sequence comes from Bacillus cereus group sp. BfR-BA-01349, assembly GCF_022663795.1. Lineage (NCBI taxonomy): Bacteria > Bacillati > Bacillota > Bacilli > Caryophanales > Bacillaceae > Bacillus > Bacillus cereus group sp. BfR-BA-01349. The sequence goes on along the minus strand of NZ_JAKUGE010000032.1, from coordinate 57,422 downwards.
CAACAATGTTTGGAGAAGAAAAAAACGGGTTTTCAAATACAAATACAGTAAGATGTCCAGATTGTAAGATGACATATGAACATTTTACAAAAGTGGGACGCTTTGGTTGTGCTTCTTGTTACGATACATTTAAAGGACACTTAAACCCATTGTTAAAGCGACTTCATGGTGGACATACAGAACATTGTGGAAAAATTCCGGAACGAATGGAAGGAAATATCCACTTAAAGAAAGAATTAGATGAACTAAAACTTATTCTGAAACAATATGCACAGAATGAGGAGTTTGAGAAAGCTGCTGAGGTAAGAGATGAAATTCGAGGGCTTGAAACTCAGCTTAGTGAGCATAGAGAGGGGGAGTAGTTCTATGTCACTGGACAAAATTATGAATGAAGCGATTAGTCCATGGATGAAGGGGGATGGCCCTGATTCTGATATTGTTTTAAGTAGTCGAATTCGTTTGGCTCGTAATTTTAAGCAATATCAATTTTCTACTATGCAAAACGAAGAGGAAGCTCAACAGGTTCAAGAATTATTTAAAAAGAAATTTATAAATAAATCGGTAGAGCCCTTTGGGAAGTTTGGATTATTAAAAATGAATGAATTAACGCCTCTTCAAAGGAGAGTTTTAGTCGAAAAGCATTTAATTAGTCCAAATCTCGCAGGGACCGAATATGGAGCATGTCTGTTATCAGAAAGCGAACACATTAGTGTGATGCTTAATGAGGAAGACCACATTAGGATTCAGTGCCTATTTCCAGGGCTACAGTTATCAAAGGCGCTTCAAAGCGCTAATCAAATAGATAATTGGATTGAGAAAGAGGTTGAATATGCTTTTGATGAATCACTTGGATATATTACGAGTTGTCCTACTAACGTTGGTACAGGATTAAGAGCTTCTGTAATGATTCATTTACCAGGGCTGGTTTTAACAAAAAGAATTAGCCGTATTATACAAGTAATTCAAAAATTAGGGTTAGTAGTAAGAGGAATATACGGTGAAGGTAGCGAAGCGTTAGGTAATATATTTCAAGTATCAAATCAAATGACGCTAGGGAAATCCGAAGTAGATATTATTGCAGATTTAAAGAGTGTCATGCAGCAAATTATACAACAAGAAAAATTGGCCAGAGAATTAATTGTACAAAATTCGAGTATTGAGCTTGAAGATAAGGTTTATCGTTCTTACGGTATACTAGCAAACAGTCGTTTAATTCAATCTGCAGAAGCGGCAACTTGCTTATCGGATGTACGACTTGGTATTGATCTAGGATATATAAAAGGTATATCGAGAAATATTTTGACTGAGCTAATGGTTCTTACGCAACCAGGTATTTTACAACAATACGCAGGAGGACCTTTAGGACCAGAAGAAAGAGATTATCGAAGAGCAACCTTAATCCGTGAGCGATTACGTATTGAAAAAAACTAAGCGCAAGTAGGAGGCGATTTCTATGATGTTTGGAAGATTTACAGAAAGAGCACAGAAAGTATTAGCTTTATCTCAAGAGGAAGCAATTCGCATTGGGCATAATAATATTGGAACAGAACATATTTTACTTGGGCTTGTACGCGAAGGTGAAGGAATTGCAGCAAAAGCGTTAATTGCTCTTGGATTGAGCCCGGAAAAAGTGCAAAAAGAGGTAGAAGCGTTAATTGGACGTGGAACAGAAGCTTCTCAAACTGTACATTATACACCTCGTGCTAAAAAAGTTATTGAATTGTCTATGGATGAAGCGCGTAAGCTAGGACATTCTTACGTTGGAACAGAACATATTTTACTTGGCTTAATCCGTGAAGGTGAAGGTGTAGCGGCACGTGTTTTAAATAATTTAGGCGTAAGCCTCAACAAAGCAAGACAACAAGTGTTACAACTTCTTGGAAGTAACGAAGCGAGTTCAGGTCACCAAGGTGGTTCATCGACAAATGCCAATACACCGACACTAGACAGTTTAGCGCGCGACTTAACAGTTGTTGCACGTGAGAATCGTTTGGATCCTGTTATTGGACGTAGTAAAGAAATTCAACGTGTAATTGAAGTGTTAAGCCGTAGAACAAAAAACAATCCAGTGTTAATTGGAGAGCCTGGTGTAGGTAAAACAGCAATTGCTGAAGGGTTAGCACAGCAAATCGTAAATAATGAAGTTCCTGAAACGTTAAGAGATAAGCGTGTTATGACACTAGATATGGGAACAGTGGTAGCTGGGACGAAATATCGTGGTGAGTTTGAAGATCGTTTAAAGAAAGTAATGGATGAAATACGTCAAGCAGGGAATATTATTCTATTTATTGATGAACTTCATACATTAATCGGTGCAGGTGGAGCAGAAGGTGCAATCGATGCATCAAATATTTTAAAACCATCTTTAGCACGCGGAGAATTACAATGTATTGGTGCGACAACTTTAGATGAGTATCGTAAATATATTGAAAAGGATGCAGCTTTAGAGAGACGTTTCCAGCCAATTCATGTTGATGAGCCGAGTCTAGAAGAATCAACTCAAATCTTGAAAGGTTTACGCGATCGTTATGAGGCGCATCACCGTGTGTCTATTACAGATGATGCAATTGATGCAGCTGTAAAACTTTCTGATCGTTATATTACGGATCGTTTCTTACCGGATAAAGCAATTGATTTAATTGATGAAGCTGCTTCAAAGGTTCGCTTACGCTCTTATACAACACCACCAAACTTAAAAGAGCTTGAAGTGAAGCTTGAGGAAATTCGAAAAGAAAAAGATGCGGCTGTACAAAGTCAAGAGTTTGAAAAGGCTGCTTCCTTACGTGATATGGAACAACGCTTACGTGAGAAATTGGAAGATACAAAGCGTCAGTGGAAAGAGCAACAAGGAAAAGAAAATTCAGAGGTTACGGTAGAAGATATTGCAAATGTCGTTTCTACATGGACACGTATCCCTGTTTCTAAACTTGCACAAACAGAGACTGATAAATTATTAAACTTAGAATCCATTCTTCATGATCGTGTCATCGGCCAGGATGAAGCGGTAGTGGCTGTAGCGAAAGCTGTTCGTCGTGCAAGAGCAGGACTAAAAGATCCGAAACGTCCAATTGGTTCATTTATTTTCTTAGGACCAACAGGTGTAGGTAAAACAGAATTAGCAAGAGCATTGGCAGAATCTATGTTCGGTGATGAGGATGCAATGATTCGCATTGATATGTCTGAGTATATGGAGAAACATTCAACTTCTCGCTTAGTTGGTTCTCCTCCAGGATATGTTGGGTATGAAGAAGGCGGACAATTAACAGAGAAGGTTCGTCGTAAGCCGTATTCAGTTGTCCTATTAGATGAAGTAGAGAAGGCGCATCCCGATGTATTTAATATTTTACTACAGGTATTGGAAGATGGTCGTTTAACTGATTCTAAAGGACGTACAGTTGACTTCCGTAATACGATTGTTATTATGACGTCTAACGTTGGTGCTGAGGCGTTAAAACGTAACAAACATCTTGGATTTAACGTACAAGATGAAAGCCGTGATTATTCGGATATGAAAGGTAAAGTAATGGATGAGCTGAAAAAGGCATTTCGTCCAGAATTCTTAAACCGTATTGATGAAATTATCGTATTCCATATGCTTGAGAAAAAACATATTCAAGAAATTGTGACTCTTATGGTAAATCAGTTAGTGAATCGCTTAAAAGAACAAGAAATTGAATTGCAATTAACAGAAGGGGCGATTACAGCTATTGCTGATAAAGGGTTTGATCGTGAATATGGTGCTCGTCCACTACGTAGAGCAATTCAGAAGCATGTAGAAGATAGACTATCGGAAGAACTTTTAAAAGGTGCTATTGAGAAAGGGCAAAAAGTTATCTTTGATGTAGAAGGGGAAACATTTGTCATTCATAGTGCTGAAAAGGTAAAATAAGTATAGACAAACTAAGAGGGCTACGAGATAGCCCTCTTTCTTGTACGAGAAGGTCAAATGTTTATAGATGAAAGCGAAGTGAAATATAAAAAGATATGGCTAAAAAGAAAACAAAATTCACATGTCAAGAGTGTGGTTATCAATCACCAAAATATATGGGTAAATGTCCAGGGTGTGGTCAATGGAATTCGCTTGTTGAAGAGATGAAACCCGTTGTATCATCCAGACGCCTAAATTATGCAAATGCAATTCAAACAGAAGTAACAAAACCAAGACGTCTTATAGAAGTAGAAACAAAGTCTGAGGCACGTATTGAAACAAAATTTCAGGAGTTTAACCGTGTACTAGGTGGCGGAATTGTAGATGGATCTTTAGTACTTATTGGTGGGGACCCTGGGATTGGAAAATCAACGTTATTATTACAGATTTCCTCGCAATTAGCAGATGCTTCATATGATGTATTGTATATATCAGGTGAGGAGTCAGCAAAGCAGATTAAACTTCGTGCAGATCGTTTACATGTAAATGGTAGTAATCTATTTGTTGTATCAGAGACAGATTTACAGCGTATTGCAGCACATATTGAAGAGATGAATCCTGCTTTTGTTGTTATTGATTCTATTCAAACGATACATTTACCTGAAGTGACATCAGCTCCTGGTAGTGTGGCGCAAGTACGTGAATGTACAGCAGAATTAATGAAACTTGCAAAAACAAAGGGAATCCCAATTTTTATCGTAGGGCATGTGACAAAAGAAGGTGCAATTGCGGGACCGCGTATGCTAGAACATATGGTCGATGCAGTTCTTTACTTTGAAGGAGATCGACACCATACATATCGTATTTTACGAGCTGTAAAGAATCGTTTTGGTTCTACGAATGAAATGGGTATCTTTGAAATGAAAGAACTTGGCCTTGCAGAAGTCTTAAATCCTTCTGAAATTTTCCTTGAGGAAAGACCAGTTGGAGTTGCAGGTTCAACAGTAGTTGCCTCAATGGAAGGAACAAGACCAGTTTTAGTAGAAATACAGGCATTAATTTCCCCTACTAGTTTTGGAAATCCTCGAAGAATGGCGACAGGAATTGATCATAATCGTGTCTCGCTTATTATGGCGGTACTAGAGAAAAGAACAGGTTTACTATTACAAAATCAAGATGCGCATTTAAAAGTAGCTGGTGGTTTGAAATTAGATGAACCGGCAATTGATTTAGCTGTTGCCTTAAGTATAGCTTCAAGTTTTAGAGATAAATCTACGGCACCAACTGATGCGGTAATAGGAGAAGTTGGATTAACTGGAGAAATAAGAAGAGTATCAAGAATCGAACAACGTGTACAAGAAGCAGCTAAATTAGGATTTCAACGTGCTATCATTCCTAGAAAAAATTTAGGGGGGTGGACAATTCCAGAGGGGATTGAGGTTGTAGGTGTTTCTAATTTAGGAGAAGCGCTTCGTTTGACATTAGGAGGCTAGGCTATGGAAGAAAATAAGCAACGTGTCAAAAGTATAATTAATATTTTACAGCTCGTGGCCCCGGGAACACCACTGCGCGAAGGGATAGATAATGTACTTCGCGCACAAACAGGGGGACTAATTGTTCTTGGGTATAATGAGCAGATTAAAAGCATTGTTGATGGTGGTTTTCATATTAATTGCGGATTCTCTCCTGCTAGTTTATATGAATTAGCAAAAATGGATGGAGCACTTATTTTAAATGAAACTGGAAGTAAAATTTTAATTGCAAACGCACAGTTAGTTCCGGATTCATCTATTGATTCTATTGAAACAGGTATGCGTCACCGAACAGCAGAGCGTGTAGCAAAGCAGACGGGCAGCCTTGTTGTGGCCATTTCACAAAGACGTAATGTAATTACGCTATATCAAGGGAACTTACGTTATACATTAAAAGATATAGGTGTCATTTTAACGAAGGCAAATCAAGCAATTCAAACGCTAGAAAAATATAAGGCTGTATGGAATGACGGCATTACGAATTTGGGTATTCTAGAATTTGAAGAGGTCGTTACAATGTCCGAGGTGGTTCACGTTTTACATAGTGTTGAAATGGTGCTGCGTATAAAAAATGAAATATTGAGCTATATTCATGAGCTAGGAACAGAAGGTAGGTTAATTCGTTTACAGCTTACAGAATTACTAGCTGATTTAGAGGCAGAGGCAGCATTGTTAATTAAAGATTATCACCAGGAGAAAACACAAGACCATCATCAAATCTTGAAAAAGTTACAAGATCTTGCAAATACACAACTTTTAGAGGATAGTGATTTAGTTAAATTACTTGGGTATTCAGGACAAACAAGTTTAGAAGAAAGTGTGACACCTAGAGGATACCGAATCACAAGCAAGATTTCTCGTGTTCCGCCACTTATTATCGAAAATTTAATTAATCGATTTAAAACATTGCAAGGTGTTTGCCGAGCAACTATTAATGAATTGGATGATGTGGAAGGAATTGGAGAAGTGAGAGCGAAGAAAATACGAGAAGGTCTAAAAAGAATTCAAGAGCATCTCTATATGAGTAGACACAATTAAGAATATTACATTGATTCTATAATATAACGACACTAGAACATTTTTGGTATATGATATATTGGTAAATAAAACTATTTACAAAAAAACACGTCCGCTTTTGCATTCGGCGTTTTGATTAGCGAAACAATGGTTAATAATGAGTAGGAGGTGGTTGGATGTTAAAACGGATTGTACAGCTCTTCTTTTTAGTGATCGGGGGAGCGTTAGGGATTTACTTAATCCCAAAAATTATTAATGTATTAGATATCGGTGCGGTTCCTTTGTTGGAAGGATCGTATGTTCGTGCAATTATTGGTGCAATTATTTTATTTTTAACAACATTTTGGCTTGTAGATTATATTGTTCAACTTATTAAGCATATTGAAGAGGCTCTTGTAAAGGCGCCTGTAGCAGATGTTTTATTTGGTACATTAGGATTAATCTCTGGTCTTATTGTTGCATATTTAATTTTGATACCAATTCGTGAATTTACAATTCCAGTTATTAGTACGGTGTTGCAAGTGTTCTTCACCCTTTTACTTGGATATTTAGGATTCCAAGTAGGATTTAAAAAGAGGAATGAATTGCTAGGATTATTTACATTACCCCAACGCGGAGGTAAGAAGAAAAACAATAGTGAGAATGAAGAGGTAGAGGTCGAAGCAGAAAAATCTACGACTCATTGGAAAATTCTCGATACGAGTGTAATTATTGATGGACGTATTGCAGATATTTGCCAAACAAAGTTTTTAGAAGGAACAATCGTCATTCCACAATTCGTATTAGAAGAGCTTCAGCATATTGCCGATTCTTCAGATGCTTTAAAGCGTAATCGTGGCCGCAGAGGACTAGACATTTTAAATCGTATTCAAAAGGAGATGCCAATTCCGGTAGAAATTTATGAAGGCGATTTCGATGATATCCAAGAAGTAGATAGCAAGCTTGTAAAGTTGGCAAAAATCACTGGTGGAACTGTAGTAACAAACGATTTCAATTTAAACAAAGTTTCTGAATTACAAGGGGTTACGGTGTTAAACATTAATGATTTAGCTAATGCGATTAAACCAGTCGTACTCCCTGGTGAAGAATTAAGTGTTTATGTTGTGAAAGATGGTAAAGAACAGAATCAAGGTGTTGCATACTTAGATGATGGTACGATGATTGTAGTAGAAGATGGTAGAGAGTATGTGGGTTCACAACTTGATGTACTTGTTACTAGCGTATTACAAACATCGGCTGGTCGTATGATTTTCGCAAAACGTAAATTGCTAGAAAAAGCATTATAAGTAGAGGATTATTAATATGTATACATTAATTATTCCGGCAGCGGGCCAAGGGAAACGAATGGGTGCTGGTAAAAATAAGTTATTTTTACTTATAGATGAAGTACCAATTATTGTGCACACATTGCGTGCTTTTGAAAAAGATAAAGCGTGCAAAAGTATTATTATGGCAATTAACGAAGAAGAACGCCCGTATTTTGAAGAGTTGATGCAGAAGTACCAGATTGAAAAGCAGGTACAATTTATTCAGGGTGGAGCCGAAAGACAAGATAGCGTATATAACGCACTTCAGTATGCGAGTGGTGTCGAATATGTTCTTGTTCATGACGGGGCGCGCCCGTTCGTAACGAATAAAGTGATTCGCGATGTATTAACTGCAGCAGAAAAATATGGAGCTTCCATTTGTGCAGTGCCAGTAAAAGATACTGTTAAGAAAGTAGAGCGGGGTGTTGTTGTAGAAACGGTAGAGAGGTCTCAACTTAACGCTGTACAAACACCACAAGGATTCTCTGTTTCTCTTTTGCTAGAAGCTCATAGAAGCGCAAAGCAAAGTTGTTTTCTTGGCACAGATGATGCAAGTCTCGTAGAACGCGTTGGGAAGCAAGTTGGTGTAGTGGAGGGGAGTTACTATAATATTAAAGTGACGACTCCGGAAGATCTACTAATTGCTGAAAGTTTCCTTCGTGTTCAGAAGAAATAACGTTGATGATGTGTTAATAAAGAAAAGCTCGGCAACAGCCGGGCTTTTCTTTATAAGGATAGCGATATAATATAGAGTCATAAAGCTCAGTAGTTTAGCTTAAGGAGGAAGTAAGGATGTTTCGAATTGGACAAGGTTTTGATGTACATGAATTTGCGGAAGGACGTCCGTTGATTATCGGTGGAATTACAATTCCACACGAGAAAGGATTAATCGGTCATTCAGATGCAGATGTATTGTTACATACGATTGCTGATGCATGTTTAGGTGCGATTGCAGCAGGAGATATCGGAAAGCATTTTCCTGATACAGACCCAGCTTTTAAAGATGCAGATTCAGCTGTATTGTTACAAAAAGTTTGGGAATTTGTGCGTGAACAAGGTTACGAGTTAGGAAATTTAGATTGTACAATTATTGCTCAAAAACCAAAAATGGCACCACATATTGAGAGCATGCGTAAGCGCATTAGTGAACTGTTAGAAACGTCTATCAATAACATTAATGTAAAGGCAACAACAACAGAAAAATTAGGATTTACAGGTAGAGAAGAAGGGATTGCTTCTCAAGCGGTTGTTTTATTACAGAAAAAATAATGGTTTTTAATTCGTAAGATGGATAATCACATTTTTTTGGTGTACAATTATAGAATGTGTTGACATTAAGAATGGAAGGTGTACCAATTATGGAAAAGCAAGTGAGAGTGCGCTACGCGCCAAGTCCAACAGGACACTTACATATCGGAAATGCGCGTACGGCATTATTTAATTATTTATTTGCTCGTCATTTAGATGGCAAATTTATTATTCGTATTGAAGATACTGATGTAAAACGTAACGTGGCTGGTGGAGAAGAAAGCCAATTAAAATACTTGAAATGGCTCGGTATGGACTGGGATGAAGGTGTTGATGTTGGTGGTGAATTTGGACCATATCGCCAAACAGAGCGTTTAGATATTTATAAAAAATTATATGAAGATTTATTAGAGCGTGGTCTAGCTTATAAATGTTACATGACAGAAGAAGAGCTAGAAGCAGAGCGTGAAGGACAAATCGCTCGCGGTGAAACACCTCGTTACGCAGGTAACCACCGTGAATTAACTGAAGAACAAGTGAAAGAATTTGAAGCTGAGGGACGTATTCCAAGTATTCGTTTCCGTGTACCAGCTGATCGTGACTACACATTCAAAGATATTGTAAAAGATGAAGTTGCGTTCCATTCAAATGATTTCGGTGATTTTGTTATTGTGAAAAAAGATGGAATTCCAACTTATAACTTTGCAGTAGCAGTAGATGATCATCTAATGGAAATTACACATGTACTTCGTGGTGATGATCATATTTCAAATACACCGAAACAAATGATGATTTATGAAGCTTTCGGCTGGGATATTCCACAATTCGGTCATATGACTCTAATTGTTAATGAAAGTCGTAAAAAGTTAAGTAAGCGTGATGAATCTATTATTCAATTTATTGAGCAATATAAAGAGCTTGGGTATCTTCCAGAAGCAATCTTTAACTTTATTGCACTACTAGGTTGGTCTCCGGTAGGAGAAGAAGAAATCTTCTCTAAAGATGAGTTTATCAAAATGTTCGATGCAGCTCGTTTATCAAAATCACCTGCATTATTTGATTATCAAAAACTAAAATGGATGAACAACCAGTATATGAAAAAGCAAGATTTAGATACGGTTGTAGAGTTAAGCTTACCGCATTTAGTGAAAGCTGGACGTGTGGGAGAAACTTTAAGCGAACAAGACCAAGCTTGGATTCGTGATGTAATTGCTTTATACCATGAACAAATGAGTTTTGGAGCTGAAATTGTAGAGCTTTCTGAAATGTTCTTTAAAGATCATGTTGATTATGAAGAAGAAGGACAAGAAGTATTAAATGGTGAACAAGTACCTGAAGTACTTCGTGCATTTGCTGGTCAAATAGAAGCTCTAGAAGCAATGGAGCCAGCAGCAATTAAGGCAGCAATTAAAGCAGTTCAAAAGGAAACAGGACATAAAGGTAAAAATTTATTTATGCCAATCCGTGTTGCAACTACAGGACAAACGCATGGTCCAGAGCTTCCGAATGCTATTGCACTTCTTGGAAAAGAAAAAGTTTTAAATCGTCTTCAAAAAGTAATTGGTTAACATTTTCTAGATTTAGAAATATAATAAGTATACCTAAAATCTAATAAGGAAAAGCGACGAGAAGGAGAAGTAGAAAATCAGGCTTTTTACAGAGAGAACCACCTTTAGGCTGGGAGTGGTTTATAAGCGGGTTTTTGAAATGCCCCTTCGAGTCTTCTGCTGAACAGCGAATTGCTTCGTGGGACGTCTTAGGCCGCAAAGTAAGCAGAAGCGGTGTACACCGTTATCATGGATGAGTTTGAGGCTTTTTTAAGCCTAAACAGAGTGGAACCGCGCTTAAAAGGCGTCTCTGTCAATATGACAGAGACGCCTTTTTTTTTATACCGTGTAAATAGGTAGAGATATAGAATTTCTCCCCTTATATAAAGAATTAGGGGAGAAGTGATGAGTTAGGGGAGTTAGTTCGTTCGACAAAAAAGCAGCCCATAAAGGGGAGGGAACACCGATGTTTAAGAGGCTTCGGGAAGATATTGAAGTCGTTTTTGAACAGGATCCAGCGGCAAGAGGTTATTTCGAAGTCATTTTAACTTACTCTGGATTACATGCAGTTTGGGCCCATCGAATTGCACATGCTTTTTATAAAAGGAATTTTTTCTTTCTTGCACGTTTTGTTTCACAAGTGAGTCGCTTTTTTACTGGCATTGAGATCCATCCAGGAGCAACTATTGGTCGACGCTTTTTTATAGATCATGGAATGGGAGTTGTAATTGGAGAAACTTGTGAAATTGGTGATAATGTAACGATTTATCAAGGGGTTACATTAGGTGGTACAGGAAAAGAAAAAGGGAAGAGGCACCCAACAATTCAGGATAATGTATTAATTGCGACGGGTGCTAAAGTTCTTGGGTCTATTACTGTGGGAGAGAATTCTAAAATCGGAGCAGGGTCTGTCGTATTAAAAGAAGTTCCTGCACATTCTACAGTTGTAGGTATACCTGGCCGTGTCGTTATTCAAAATGGAGTAAAGATTGGTCAAGAATTAAATCACTCTGACCTTCCAGATCCGATTTTTGATAAATTAAAGGCTATGGAAGTAGAACTTGATAAATTGAAGAAACAATTGGAATTAAAGGTAGAAAGGAAGGATAAAAATGACTATTCACATTTATAATACGTTAACACGTCAAAAAGAAGAGTTTGTTCCATTAGAAGAAAATAAGGTAAAGATGTATGTATGCGGACCTACAGTTTATAACTACATTCATATTGGGAATGCAAGACCTCCTATGGTATTCGATACAGTGCGTCGTTATTTAGAATACAAAGGATACGATGTGCAATATGTATCTAACTTTACGGACGTAGATGATAAATTAATTAAAGCGGCAAATGAATTAGGTGAAGATGTACCAACGATTGCTGATCGTTTTGTTGAAGCGTACTTTGAAGATGTAACAGCACTAGGTTGCAAACATGCAACAGTTCATCCTCGTGTAACAGAAAATATGGATATCATTATTGAATTTATTCAAGAACTTGTGAATAAAGGGTATGCATATGAATCAGAGGGTGATGTGTACTTTAAGACGAAGGAATTCGAAGGTTACGGTAAATTATCACATCAACCAATCGCAGATTTACGTCATGGTGCTCGTATTGAGGTAGGGGAAAAGAAACAAGACCCTCTTGATTTTGCTTTATGGAAAGCTGCGAAAGAAGGAGAAATCTTCTGGGAAAGCCCTTGGGGGCAAGGACGTCCAGGATGGCATATTGAATGCTCAGCAATGGCGCGTAAGTACTTAGGGGATACAATTGACATTCATGCTGGTGGGCAAGATTTGGCGTTCCCGCATCATGAAAATGAAATTGCGCAGTCAGAGGCATTGACTGGAAAAACGTTTGCACGTTACTGGATGCATAATGGATATATTAATATTAACAATGAGAAGATGTCTAAATCGCTTGGTAACTTTATTTTAGTTCACGATATTATTAAGCAATACGACCCGCAGTTAATTAGATTCTTTATGTTATCAGTACACTATCGTCACCCGATTAACTTTAGTGAAGAGTTATTACAAAGTACGAATAATGGACTGGAAAGAATTAAAACAGCTTATGGAAACTTAAAGCATCGTATGGAGAGTAGTACGGATTTAACGGACCATAATGAGAAATGGTTAGCTGAAATAGAGAAATTCCAGACTGCATTTGAAGAGGCAATGAATGATGACTTTAACACTGCAAATGCAATTACCGAATTATACAACGTAGCAAATCATGCAAATCAATATTTACTTGAAGAGCATACATCTAAAGTTGTGATTGAAGCATACGTAAAACAACTGGAAACGTTATTTGATATTTTAGGATTAGAATTATCAAAAGAAGAATTACTGGATGAAGAAATTGAAGAGCTTATCCAAAAGCGCATTGAAGCTCGTAAAAATCGCGATTTCGCATTGTCTGATCAAATTCGTGACGATTTAAAAGAACGTAATATTATTTTAGAAGATACCGCTCAAGGTACAAGATGGAAAAGAGGATAAGGATGATTGATGCAAAGCAATTAAACAGCTTGGCGTTAGCGTATATGGGTGATGCGGTATATGAACAATATATCCGCTATCACCTCCTTCAAAAAGGAAAAGTTCGCCCTAATCAATTACATCGCTTAGGGACGAGCTTTGTTTCAGCAAAAGCACAGGCGAAAGTTGTTTATCATTTATTAGAGACGGCATTTTTGACAGAGGAAGAAGAGGCGGTATTAAGAAGAGGGCGTAATGCAAATTCAGGTACAGTTCCGAAAAATACGGATGTACAAACATATCGACATAGTACAGCCTTTGAAGCACTAATTGGTTATCATCATTTATTAAATAATCGTGAAAGATTAGACGAAATTGTATATAAGGCAATTGCAGTTTTAGAAGAAAAGGAAGGGGGCACATCATCATGACTAGTGAATATATTATCGGACGTAACCCTGTAATTGAAGCGTTAAGATCAGGGAGAGATATTAATAAAATTTGGATCGCAGAAGGTGCTGCCAAAGGACAAGTACAAATTGTACTAGCGTTAGCGAAAGAAAATAAGATTATTTTACAACATGCACCAAAGAAAAAGTTAGATCAATTAGTTGAGGGTAATCATCAAGGTGTAATTGCTCAAGTAGCTGCATATCAGTATGCAGAGTTAGAAGATTTATTCAAAGTGGCAGAAAAACGTAATGAAGATCCGTTCTTCTTGATTTTAGATGAGATTGAAGATCCGCATAACCTAGGTTCTATTATGCGTACTGCTGATGCAACAGGAGCTCATGGAATTATTATTCCGAAGAGAAGAGCTGTGGGACTTACAGCATCAGTTGCGAAAGCATCAACAGGAGCGATTGAATACATTCCTGTTGCGCGCGTAACAAACTTATCTCGTACAATTGATGAATTAAAAGAGCGTGGACTTTGGATTGCTGGTACAGATGCCAAAGGGAAAACGGATTACCGTAATTTAGATGGTACAATGCCGATTGGATTAGTAATTGGTAGTGAAGGAAAAGGTATGAGTCGTATTATTGGTGAAAAGTGTGATTTCTTAATCACTCTACCGATGGTTGGTAAAGTTACATCCTTAAATGCTTCAGTAGCCGCAAGTTTGTTAATGTATGAGGTATATCGTAAACGTCACGAAATTGGTAAATAAAAAATGAACGATATTTTAATCGTTGACGGTTACAACATTATCGGAGCTTGGGGAGATTTGAAGAAACTGCGGGATGTAGATTTACAATCATCAAGAGATGCGCTTATTGATAAGATGGCGGATTATCAAGGTTATACAGGCACAAAAGTGATGATAGTCTTTGATGCCTATACAGTCCATGGTATTGAAAAAAAGATGAAACAATCTCGTGTAGAAGTAATATTCACACGAAAGAATCAAACTGCAGACGAAAAGATAGAGCAACTTGCAATAGAGCTTAGAAATATAAATACACAAATATATGTTGCGACTTCTGATTATACAGAACAATGGGTTATATTTGGGCAAGGTGCCCTTCGAAAATCTGCGCGTGAATTAGAGTTGGAAGTACAAGCGATGGAACAACAAGTAAGAAGGCGTACAAAAGACGCGAAAGAACAGCAGCCTGCCATGCGAAAGATATTTAGTAAGGATATTACAGAAAAATTAGAAAAATTAAGAGGAGGAGAGCGTTGAAGCATTGACGCTCTTTATCTTTTTACTGTATAATATTGCTAAATAAATAGCGGTCGGAGGGATCAAGGTGGAAGCAGGCTTCGTAAGTATAGGCGACGTTACATTTCGTGATTTAGAGGATGAGGCAATCGTTGAGTTAGTTCGAAAAGGTAATACTGACGCTCTAGAATATTTAATTCACAAGTATAAGAACTTTGTTCGTGCGAAATCAAGATCTTACTTTTTAGTGGGTGCCGATCGAGAAGACATTGTTCAAGAAGGTATGATAGGGTTGTTTAAAGCAATTCGTGATTATAAAGAGGACAAGCTGTCTTCATTCAAAGCATTTGCTGAACTATGTATCACTCGACAAATTATTACCGCTATTAAAACGGCAACAAGACAAAAACATATTCCTTTAAATTCGTATGTGTCTTTAGATAAGCCGATTTACGATGAGGAATCTGATCGAACGTTATTGGATGTTATTTCTGAAGCGAAGGTGACTAATCCTGAAGAGATGATCATTAGCCAGGAAGAATATACAGACATAGAATCAAAAATATCTGAATTATTAAGCGATTTAGAAAGAAAAGTGCTTTCTTTATATTTAGATGGTCGTTCTTATCAAGAGATTTCAGAACAGTTAAACAGGCATGTGAAATCTATTGATAACGCTTTACAACGAGTAAAGAGGAAATTGGAACGATATATGGAAATGAGAGAAAGTACAACTTTAAATTCATAAGAAGTAACAAGTGCTGCAGGTGTAAAATAAATCACCTGTTTTCTTTTGTAGAGAGTACAAAATGCATGTCATTGACATTGTCTTTTATTGTATGATACATTTTTAGGGACATAATGTTACAAGGTTGGTGTAACTAATGAGGAAAAAAGTTGTACTCTCATGTGAAGAGTGTAAAAATCGAAACTACTCTACTATGAAAGATACGAGCTCAATAGAGCGACTTGAAATAAAAAAGTTTTGTAAAACATGCAATCAGCATACAGTTCACAAGGAAACAAAATAAATAATTGAAATAATACACTGGAGGTCCCGCAGATGCGTTTAACGAACTTTTTCGGCGATGTAGGTCGCGAAATGAAAAAAGTAAGTTGGCCTAAAAAAGATGAATTACTCCGCTCAACAGCGACTGTTGTTGCTACAGTTGTGTTCTTTGCGATTTTCTTCGCAGTAGTTGATATGGGCATTTCTTCTTTAATTCGGTTAATTCTTGGTTAATTCTTGAATAAGAAGCACTTATCCATGATATAATGTTATTTATAAGAACTGTGTAAAAGCCCGGTGAACGGGTTTTTTCATTTGCGCAAAAAAATGTACGTCAGGGAGGGAAGGACGCTCGTCCTAAATGAATGGAAAAAAGTTGGTATGTTGTCCATACTTATTCTGGATATGAAAATAAAGTAAAAGCAAACCTAGAGAAACGTGTAGAATCAATGGGTATGCAAGATAAAATTTTCCGTGTTGTTGTCCCGGAAGAAGTAGAAGTAGAAATGAAAAACGGAAAAGAAAAATTAATGAAAAGAAAAGTGTTCCCAGGTTATGTATTAGTAGAATTAATCATGACTGATGACTCTTGGTATGTTGTACGTAACACGCCAGGTGTAACTGGGTTCGTTGGTTCTTCTGGTTCTGGATCTAAACCATCACCTCTATTAGAAGAGGAAGTTGTTACCATTATGAAACATATGGGAATGGACAACGAAGTGGTTGATTTCGACTTTGAACTTCATGAGACAGTACGTGTAAATGAGGGGCCATTCGCAGATTATACAGGTGCTATTGAAGAAATTGATGTGGAGAAGAAAAAGGTTAGCGTGCTTGTGGACATGTTTGGTCGCGAGACTCCAGTTGAACTTGACTTCCATCAAATTGAAAAATTATAAAATGAAACTTGAAATGAATTGTAAAAAGTGATAATATCTTTTAAGTCAGTACGTCTTCGTTATCGGAGACGTTTTTTGAAAGATTTTATCCTTACAGATAAAATATGACGTGGGAGGGCAAATCACTGTCCAATTGACCACATCACGGACTTAAGGAGGTGTGTCTCGTGGCTAAAAAGGTAATTAAAATGGTAAAGCTTCAAATTCCTGCAGGTAAAGCTAACCCAGCTCCACCAGTTGGTCCAGCATTAGGACAAGCAGGTGTTAACATCATGGGCTTCTGTAAAGAGTTTAACGCTCGTACAGCAGATCAAGCTGGTCTTATCATCCCTGTTGAAATTACGGTATTTGAGGACCGTTCATTCACTTTCATTACTAAAACTCCTCCTGCTGCTGTTCTTCTTAAGAAAGTAGCTGGTATTGAGTCTGGTTCTGGTGAACCAAACCGTAATAAAGTGGCAACTGTTAAGCGTGATAAAGTACGCGAAATCGCTGAAACTAAAATGCCTGACCTAAACGCTGCTAGCGTAGAAGCTGCAATGCGTATGGTTGAAGGTACTGCACGCAGTATGGGCATCGTTATCGAAGACTAATTCGATTTGTTTTTAAAAAAGGTTGCGGGTCTGGAATTCCAATTCGCAACCTTTATTATCGTAAATGATTATCGTTTTTAAATAAATGGATGGCGCTCATCCTCAGGTTATACCTGAAAACAGGCGTAAACGTGGGAGGTTATTCCGCTAAAACCACATTCGAGGAGGAAATAAAAATGGCTAAAAGAGGTAAAAAGTACGTAGAAGCTGCAAAGCTTGTTGATCGTGCAGCTGCTTACTCTGCAACAGAAGCAGTAGAATTAGTAAAGAAAACAAACACAGCTAAATTTGATGCAACTGTAGAAGCTGCATTCCGTTTAGGTGTTGACCCTAAGAAAGCTGACCAACAAATCCGTGGCGCAGTTGTTCTTCCACACGGTACTGGTAAAGTACAACGTGTATTAGTATTTGCTAAAGGTGAAAAAGCTAAAGAAGCTGAAGCTGCTGGAGCTGACTTCGTAGGCGATACTGATTACATCGGTAAAATCCAACAAGGTTGGTTCGATTTCGATGTAGTAGTAGCAACTCCTGACATGATGGGTGAAGTTGGTAAACTTGGTCGCGTATTAGGACCTAAAGGTTTAATGCCAAACCCTAAAACTGGAACAGTTACTTTCGATGTAACTAAAGCTGTTAACGAAATCAAAGCTGGTAAAGTTGAATACCGCGTTGATAAAGCTGGTAACATCCACGTTCCAATCGGTAAAGTATCTTTCGAAGATGCTAAATTAGTAGAAAACTTCAAAACAATTGCTGACACTTTACAAAAAGTTAAGCCAGCTGCTGCAAAAGGTACTTACATGAAGAACGTAACAGTTGCTTCTACAATGGGACCTGGCGTACGTGTAGACGTTTCTACATTAGCGTAAATTTTGGAAGTTGACTTCATAAAGAAGTTTTAATATAATCATTTATGTTGTGAATTTAATTAGTGTACCGTAGACAGTAGGTGTCAATAGACTTAATTTCCTACCTAGGTGTTAATATACGAAGCGGAATCTTTTTTCTGTGACTATATGCCTCCATGTCTACAAGTTGGGCATGGAGGTTTTTAGTGCACTTTCGGTACATCTTCTATATAATCTACAGGAGGTGTAATAACATGAGCAAAGTAATCGAAACTAAACAACAAGTTGTAACTGAAATCGCGGACAAACTTCGCGCTAGTAAATCTACAATCGTTGTTGACTACCGTGGTTTAACAGTTTCTGAAGCAACAGAATTACGTAAGCAATTACGTGAAGCTGGCGTTGAGTTCAAAGTTTACAAAAACTCTCTAACTCGTCGTGCTGCAGAATCTGCTGAAATGGCTGAGTTAAATGAATTCTTAACAGGACCAAACGCAATCGCGTTCAGTAACGAGGATGTAGTTGCTCCTGCGAAAGTATTAAACGACTTCGCTAAAGATCATGAAGCTTTAGAAATTAAAGCGGGCGTAATCGAAGGTAAACTTGTAACACTTGATGAGGTTAAAGCAATCGCTACTCTTCCATCACGTGAAGGCTTACTTTCTATGCTTCTTAGCGTTCTTCAAGCTCCAATCCGTAACCTTGCACTTGCTACTAAAGCAGTTGCAGACCAAAAGGAAGAGCAAGGCGCTTAATTTTTTAAAAGATAATTACGTATTATCGATAAAACAATACAAACCTATTTAAGGGAGGATATTTACAATGACTAAAGAACAAATCATTGAAGCAGTTAAATCTATGACTGTATTAGAACTTAACGACTTAGTAAAAGCTATCGAGGAAGAATTCGGCGTAACTGCTGCTGCTCCTGTAGCTGTTGCTGGTGGCGCTGGAGAAGCTGCTGCTGAGAAAACTGAATTTGATGTGGAACTAACTAGCGCTGGTGCACAAAAAATCAAAGTTATCAAAGTTGTTCGTGAAATCACTGGTCTTGGCTTAAAAGAAGCTAAAGAATTAGTTGATAACACTCCAAAAGTAATCAAAGAAGCTGCTGCTAAAGAAGAAGCTGAAGAAATCAAAGCTAAACTTGAAGAAGTTGGCGCTGCTGTAGAAGTTAAGTAATTAACTTTTGATGCTTTAAAAAAAGCTCGCTCTCATGCGAGCTTTTTTTTAACTGTAAAGAAAAGAGGTGGCCATATGGCAGACCATTATTTTTCTAACGACCCTTCTAGTGAAAGTGATCGTAAGCGATGGGAGTTTGCCCTTCGTGGATCTCGATTTACTTTCTTATCTGACCATGGGGTGTTCTCGAAAAACGAAGTGGACTTTGGTTCCCGTCTTTTAATTGAAGCGTTTCAAATGCCAGATATTAAAGGTGATATATTAGACGTAGGTTGCGGATACGGTCCTATTGGTTTGTCGTTAGCGAAAGAGTTTCAAGGTCGTGAAGTTCACATGGTGGATGTGAACGAGAGGGCACTTGGGCTTGCGAAAGAAAACGCCGCTAATAACAAAATCGAGAATATACGTATTTTTCAAAGTAGCGTCTATGAAAATGTAGATGGTAAGTATGCTGCTATTCTATCTAACCCTCCAATTCGTGCGGGTAAAGATATCGTACATGAGATTTTAGAAAAAGCTGTGGAGTATTTAGTTCCGGGTGGAGAACTTTGGATTGTTATTCAAAAGAAACAAGGTGCACCGTCTGCGCTAAAAAAACTAGAAGAAGTATTTTCTGAAGTTGAGGTTGTAGAAAAGAAAAAAGGATATTATATCATAAAATCAAAAAAACGTTGACGGTTATTTTTGGCTATGTTAACATTATACAATGCCAATATATGATTTTCTGCGTTGAGAAAGATGTATATTTTTGTTTCTCTTGGAAAAGATAGTAAAATCAGCAGATTATGAAACAGAATGATGGTTTTCTTATAGAAGCCATTTTTCTTTTTTGAGCAGGTAGAAAGACTCAACGTATTTATCTTTAAGAGAAAGAGACTACGCTAATAGCAGTAGTTGTATTTATTTGTGATTTTGCACAAATTTTTTTGTGCATTTATAATACTCATGATTTGAGGGGTGAAGCAGTTGACAGGTCAACTAGTTCAATACGGACGCCACCGCCAACGAAGAAGTTATGCCCGTATTAGTGAAGTATTAGAGTTACCAAATCTTATCGAAATTCAAACCTCTTCTTATCAGTGGTTTCTTGATGAGGGTTTGCGAGAAATGTTCCAAGACATTTCTCCGATTGAAGACTTTACGGGAAATCTATCGCTTGAATTTATCGACTACAGCTTAGGTGAACCTAAATACTCTGTAGACGAATGCAAAGAGCGTGATGTGACGTATGCAGCACCACTTCGTGTAAAAGTGCGTCTAATCAACAAGGAAACTGGTGAAGTAAAAGAACAAGATGTGTTCATGGGAGATTTCCCACTCATGACAGAGACTGGAACATTCGTAATTAACGGTGCAGAACGTGTTATCGTTTCCCAGTTAGTTCGCTCTCCAAGCGTATACTATAGTGGCAAAGTGGATAAAAACGGAAAACGTGGGTTTACTGCTACTGTAATTCCAAACCGCGGAGCTTGGTTAGAGTATGAGACAGATGCTAAGGATGTTGTATATGTGCGTATTGACCGTACGCGTAAACTTCCTGTAACTGTTTTGTTACGCGCATTAGGGTTTGGCTCTGATCAAGAAATCACCGAGCTTTTAGGTGATAACGAATACTTAAGCAACACATTAGAAAAAGACAACACAGATAGCACAGAAAAAGCATTGCTTGAAATTTATGAGCGTCTACGTCCTGGTGAACCACCAACAGTAGAAAATGCTAAGAGCTTACTTGTGTCTCGTTTCTTCGATCCAAAGCGCTACGATTTAGCAAATGTAGGTCGCTATAAGATCAACAAGAAGTTACACATTAAAAACAGGTTGTTTAATCAACGTTTAGCTGAAACATTAGTGGATCCAGAAACTGGTGAAATTTTAGCGGCAGAAGGAACAATCTTAGATCGTCGTACACTTGATCGCATTTTACCTTACTTAGAGAAAAACATTGGATTCAAAACAGCGAAACCAATGGGTGGAGTGGTAGAAGGCGATGTTGAGCTGCAATCTATTAAGATTTATGCTCCTGAGTCGGAAGGCGAACGCGTAATTAATGTAATTGGTAATGCAAACATTACTCGTGATGTGAAACACATCACACCAGGTGATATCCTTGCTTCTATCAGTTACTTCTTCAACCTACTATACAAAGTAGGGGATACAGATGATATTGACCATTTAGGAAACCGTCGTCTGCGTTCTGTTGGAGAACTATTACAAAATCAATTCCGTATCGGTCTTTCTCGTATGGAACGTGTTGTTCGTGAGAGAATGTCGATCCAAGATACAAATGCAATTACACCACAGGCACTAATTAATATTCGTCCTGTTATTGCATCTATTAAAGAGTTCTTCGGAAGTTCTCAGTTATCTCAGTTTATGGACCAAACAAACCCATTAGCAGAGTTAACTCACAAACGAAGACTATCTGCATTAGGACCTGGTGGTTTAACGCGTGAGCGCGCAGGCTTTGAAGTGCGTGACGTTCATTACTCCCACTACGGTCGTATGTGTCCGATTGAAACACCAGAGGGACCAAACATCGGTTTGATTAACTCATTATCTTCGTTCGCGAAAGTAAATGAGTTTGGTTTCATTGAAACACCATACCGTCGTGTTGACCCAGAAACTGGTCTTGTAACAGGGCATGTTGATTACTTAACAGCAGATGAAGAAGATAACTATGTTGTAGCCCAAGCGAATATGAAATTATCTGACGAAGGTGAATTCCTAAGTGAAGATATCGTAGCTCGTTTCCGTGGTGAAAACATTGTCACAAATAGAGAACGCATCGACTACATGGATGTATCTCCAAAACAAGTAGTGTCGGCAGCGACAGCTTGTATTCCGTTCTTAGAAAACGATGACTCTAACCGCGCACTTATGGGAGCGAACATGCAACGTCAGGCGGTTCCGTTAATGAATCCGGAATCTCCGATTGTAGGTACAGGTATGGAGTACGTATCAGCAAAAGACTCAGGTGCTGCAGTAATCTGTAAACATCCTGGTGTTGTTGAGCGCGTAGAAGCACGTGAAGTTTGGGTACGTCGCTATGTAGAAGTTGACGGTCAAACAGTAAAAGGCGACTTAGATCGCTACAAAATGCAAAAATTCATTCGTTCTAACCAAGGAACTTGTTACAACCAACGTCCAATCGTAAGTGTTGGAAATGAAGTTGTAAAAGGTGAAATCCTTGCGGATGGTCCTTCTATGGAATTAGGTGAACTAGCACTTGGACGTAACGTACTTGTTGGCTTCATGACTTGGGACGGTTATAACTACGAGGATGCGATCATCATGAGTGAGCGCCTTGTAAAAGATGATGTGTACACTTCTATTCATATTGAAGAATATGAATCAGAAGCTCGTGATACGAAGCTTGGACCAGAAGAAATTACACGTGACATTCCAAACGTTGGGGAAGACGCATTACGTAACCTTGACGAGCGCGGTATCATTCGCGTTGGTGCTGAAGTAAAAGATGGAGATTTACTTGTTGGTAAAGTAACACCTAAAGGTGTAACAGAATTAACAGCTGAAGAACGTCTATTACATGCTATCTTTGGAGAAAAAGCACGTGAAGTACGTGATACATCACTACGTGTACCACACGGTGGTGGCGGTATTATCTTAGATGTAAAAGTATTCAACCGTGAAGATGGCGATGAATTACCACCAGGTGTGAATCAACTTGTACGTGCATATATCGTTCAAAAACGTAAAATCTCTGAAGGTGACAAGATGGCCGGACGTCACGGTAACAAAGGTGTTATTTCTCGTATTTTACCAGAAGAAGATATGCCTTACTTACCAGACGGTACGCCAATCGATATCATGTTAAACCCATTAGGGGTACCATCTCGTATGAATATCGGTCAGGTATTAGAACTTCATCTTGGTATGGCAGCAAGATACCTTGGCATTCACATTGCAACACCAGTATTTGATGGTGCTCGTGAGGAAGATGTTTGGGGCACAATTGAAGAAGCTGGTATGGCAAATGACGCGAAAACAATCCTGTATGACGGACGTACTGGTGAACCATTCGATAACCGCGTATCTGTTGGTGTCATGTATATGATCAAACTTGCGCACATGGTTGACGATAAACTTCATGCTCGTTCTACTGGACCATACTCACTTGTAACGCAGCAACCTCTTGGAGGTAAAGCTCAGTTCGGTGGACAGCGTTTCGGTGAGATGGAGGTTTGGGCACTTGAAGCATACGGTGCTGCTTATACTCTTCAAGAAATCTTAACAGTGAAGTCTGATGATGTTGTTGGACGTGTTAAGACTTATGAAGCAATTGTTAAAGGCGAAAATGTTCCAGAACCAGGCGTTCCTGAATCATTCAAAGTATTGATTAAAGAGCTGCAAAGTTTAGGTATGGACGTTAAAATGATGTCTAGCGACGATACAGAAATTGAAATGCGTGATACAGAAGATGACGATGATCATCAATCAGCAGATAAATTGAATGTCGAAGTTGAGACAACTAAGGAATAATTGGGATAACCTGTAGACTAAAAGGGAGGTAGGCCCCTTGATAGATGTAAATAACTTTGAATATATGAAGATTGGACTTGCTTCACCTGACAAGATTCGTTCTTGGTCATACGGTGAAGTTAAGAAACCAGAAACTATTAACTATCGTACGTTAAAGCCTGAAAAAGATGGCTTGTTCTGTGAGCGTATTTTCGGACCACAAAAGGACTGGGAATGTCATTGCGGAAAATACAAACGTGTACGTTATAAAGGTGTAGTTTGTGATCGATGTGGCGTTGAAGTAACGCGTGCAAAAGTACGTCGTGAACGTATGGGTCATATCGAATTAGCTGCTCCTGTATCTCATATTTGGTATTTCAAAGGTATCCCGAGCCGCATGGGACTTGTCTTAGACATGTCCCCTCGCGCGCTTGAAGAAGTAATTTATTTCGCTTCTTATGTTGTAACAGAAAGTGGAGATACACCACTTGATAAGAAGCAATTACTTTCTGAAAAAGAATACCGTGCATATCGTGATCGATATGGTAGCACATTCCAAGCTGCTATGGGTGCAGAAGCAATTAAAAAGCTACTACAAGACATCGATTTAGATAAAGAAGTAGACTTCTTAAAAGAAGAATTAAAAACAGCACAAGGACAACGCCGTACTCGTGCTATTAAACGTCTAGAAGTATTAGAAGCATTCCGTAACTCTGGAAATGAACCGTCTTGGATGATCTTAGATGTTCTACCAGTAATCCCACCAGAACTACGCCCAATGGTACAGTTAGACGGTGGACGTTTTGCTACTTCTGACTTAAACGACTTATACCGTCGTGTAATTAACCGTAACAATCGTTTAAAACGTCTATTGGACTTAGGTGCACCAAGCATCATCGTTCAAAACGAAAAACGTATGTTACAAGAAGCTGTAGACGCATTAATCGATAATGGTCGTCGTGGCCGTCCAGTTACTGGACCAGGTAATCGTCCATTAAAATCACTATCTCACATGCTTAAAGGTAAACAAGGACGTTTCCGTCAAAACTTATTAGGTAAACGTGTTGACTACTCTGGTCGTTCTGTAATCGTTGTAGGACCGAACTTAAAGATGTATCAATGTGGATTACCAAAAGAAATGGCGCTTGAACTGTTCAAACCTTTCGTAATGAAAGAGTTAGTTGAAAAAGGATTAGCACATAACATTAAGAGTGCGAAACGTAAAATCGAGCGTGTACAACCTGAAGTTTGGGACGTTTTAGAGTCTGTGATTAAAGAACATCCAGTACTTCTAAACCGCGCACCAACACTTCACCGTCTTGGTATCCAGGCGTTTGAACCTACATTAGTAGAAGGTCGCGCAATCCGTCTACACCCACTTGTATGTACTGCATACAACGCGGACTTTGACGGTGACCAAATGGCCGTTCACGTACCTTTATCATCAGAAGCTCAAGCTGAAGCTCGTCTTCTTATGTTAGCGGCACAAAACATCTTGAACCCGAAAGACGGTAAACCAGTTGTTACTCCATCTCAGGATATGGTATTAGGTAACTATTACTTAACACTTGAGCGTGAAGGTGCAATCGGTGAAGGTATGGTCTTTAAAGATGCAAACGAAGCATTGCTTGCATACCAAAATGGATATGTTCATCTTCATACACGTGTTGCAGTAGCTGCAAGTGCAGTAAACAACGCAACATTTACTGAAGAGCAAAAGAGTATGCTTCTATTAACAACAGTTGGTAAATTAATATTTAACGAAATCTTACCAGAGTCGTTCCCTTATATTAATGAACCAACAAATTCAAACCTTGAAAAAGAAACACCAGCGAAATATTTCGTTGAAAAAGGTGCGAACATTAAAGAAATTATTGCTAGTCGCGAAGAAGTGGCGCCATTTAGCAAGAAGATCCTTGGTAACATCATTGCGGAAGTGTTCAAACGTTTCCAAATTACAGAAACGTCTCGCATGCTTGACCGTATGAAAAACTTAGGATTCAAGTACTCTACAAAAGCTGGTATTACAGTTGGGGTATCTGACATTCTTGTATTAGGCGAAAAAGATGAAATTCTCCACGAAGCACAAGCAAAAGTAGATAATGTAATTAAACAATTCCGTCGCGGTTTAATCACGGAAGAAGAACGTTACGATCGCGGTATCTCTATTTGGAGTAATGCAAAAGATGTTATCCAAGGAAAACTGATGAAATCCTTGAATAAACGCAACCCAATCTTCATGATGAGTGACTCAGGTGCCCGTGGTAACGCATCTAACTTTACTCAGCTTGCTGGTATGCGTGGTCTTATGGCCAATCCATCTGGTCGTATCATCGAACTTCCAATCAAATCGAGTTTCCGTGAAGGTTTAACAGTACTTGAGTACTTCATCTCTACGCATGGTGCGCGTAAAGGTCTTGCCGATACAGCACTTAAAACTGCCGATTCTGGTTACTTAACACGTCGTCTTGTTGACGTTGCACAAGATGTAATCGTTCGTGAAGATGATTGTGGAACAGATCGCGGTTTATTAATTGGTGCGATTAAAGAGGGTAATGAAGTTATCGAGTTATTATATGATCGTCTTGTTGGACGTTTTGCAAGAAAAACTGTAAAACATCCTGAAACAGGTGAAGTATTAGTTGCTGAAAATCAATTAATTACTGAAGATATTGCTCATATCGTTGAAAATTCGGGTGTTGAAACTGTAAACATTCGTTCAGCGTTTACGTGTAACACTCGCCACGGTGTATGTAAGAAGTGTTACGGTCGTAACTTAGCAACTGGAACAGACGTAGAAGTAGGAGAAGCGGTAGGTATTATCGCAGCTCAATCTATCGGTGAGCCAGGTACACAGTTAACGATGCGTACATTCCATACAGGTGGGGTTGCCGGAGATGATATCACTCAAGGTTTACCTCGTATCCAAGAGATTTTCGAAGCTCGTAATCCGAAAGGTCAGGCAGTTATCAGTGAAATCGACGGTGTTATCGCAGCGATCAACGACGTTAAAGATCGCCAAGAAGTAGTTGTGCAGGGTGAAGTTGAAGCTCGTACGTATGCTATTCCTTACGGTGCTCGTCTGAAAGTAACTCCAGGACAGCCAATTAGCCACGGTAAAGAGTTAACAGAAGGTTCTATTGATCCGAAAGAATTACTAAAAGTAACGGACATTACGGCGGTTCAAGAATACTTATTACGTGAAGTTCAAAAAGTATACCGTATGCAAGGGGTAGAAATTGGTGACAAACACGTAGAAGTAATGGTACGTCAAATGTTACGTAAAGTTCGTGTAAGTGATGCAGGTGAAACAGATGTATTACCAGGAACATTACTAGATATCCATCAGTTTACTGATGCGAATGCTAAGGTCTTACTGCAAGGTAAGCAACCAGCAACGGCTAGACCTGTTCTACTTGGTATTACAAAAGCTTCACTTGAAACAGATTCATTCTTATCTGCAGCATCGTTCCAAGAAACAACTCGTGTCTTAACTGATGCAGCAATTAAGGGTAAACGCGATGAACTTCTAGGATTAAAAGAAAATGTTATTATCGGTAAACTTGTTCCTGCTGGAACAGGTATGAATCGTTATCGCAAAGTGGATCTTGTAAAAACAACACAAGATGACATGAATGTAGAAAACGATGAGGTTTATGTGGAACAGTAAAATTTTCCGGTATAAATTTTGTATAAAAACAATTAATCTTAGTTGACATTGTATGAGTCAAAATGTTACTATAATCAAGGTTGCTCCTGAATGATGCTTTGGAGGATATTTATATGTCTTATCAAAAAGTATCAACTGCTGAAAATGTAGTCGTTGGTCATAAACGCACATTGGAAGCAATCAAAAATGGTATAGTTAAAGAAGTTGTCATCGCAGAGGATGCTGACATGCGGTTAACCCATGCTATCATTCGTGTTGCAATGCAATATAACGTGCCCATAACAAAAGTTGAATCAGTTCGTAAGCTTGGTAAAGCTTCGGGGATTCAAGTGGGAGCTTCAGCAATAGGAATAATAAGTTAAAACTGTTTTTGTGAGGAGAGAGCATTTGCTCTTCCTTGCAAAAACTTTGTTTTCAACTAATAATGAACCACCTGGATATGTGGTCATACAAACATGCAAAGGGAGGATAATCAAATGCCTACTATTAACCAATTAGTGAGAAATGGTCGTACTGATAAAGTATGGAAATCTAAATCACCTGCGTTAAACAAAGGTTTTAACTCTTTAAAGAAAAAATCAACTGATATCTCTGCACCTCAAAAACGTGGTGTATGTACTCGTGTTGGTACAATGACTCCAAAGAAACCTAACTCAGCGTTACGTAAATGCGCTCGTGTACGTTTAACAAACGGTATCGAGGTTACAGCTTACATCTCAGGTATCGGTCATAACCTACAAGAGCATAGCGTAGTATTAATTCGCGGTGGTCGTGTAAAGGATTTACCGGGGGTACGTTACCACATCGTTCGTGGTGCGCTTGACACAGCTGGTGTTGACAAACGTATGCAAGGACGTTCTAAATATGGTACTAAGAGACCAAAACCTGCTAAAAAATAATAACTTTAAAATGAAAGGAGGAACTCAATATGCCTCGTAAAGGACCTGTTGCGAAACGTGACGTGTTACCAGATCCAATGTACAATTCTAAGCTAGTAACACGCCTTATCAACAAAATGATGGTTGACGGTAAAAAAGGTAAATCTCAAACAATTCTTTATAATGCGTTCGATATCGTAAACGAACGTACTGGTAAAGAGCCAATGGAAGTATTCGAGCAAGCTCTTAAGAACATCATGCCTGTTCTTGAAGTACGCGCTCGTCGTGTTGGTGGTGCTAACTACCAAGTTCCAGTTGAGGTTCGTCCAGAACGCCGTACAACTTTAGGTCTTCGTTGGTTAGTAAACTACGCTCGTCTTCGTGGTGAAAAAACTATGGAAGAGCGTCTTGCTAACGAAATCTTAGATGCAGCTAACAACGCTGGTGCATCTGTTAAGAAACGTGAAGACACTCATAAAATGGCAGAAGCTAACAAAGCATTTGCTCATTACCGTTGGTAGGATTCAACGTAAAATAAATGTAAGCATAAACCGCTTTATTTGTCGCTTATGGAAGTGTGGAGAGGGAGAATGCCTCTCCCTTTCATCGGGCGCTCGTTTTACATAATGAGAGTACTGGACATACTGACATGTGTAACAATATAAAGTGGCTTTTTTGCTACTTAAAATAAAAAAATCCAATCCATATATGGAAGGAGCAAGACACCAAATGGCAAGAGAGTTCTCTTTAGAAAACACTCGTAATATTGGTATCATGGCTCACATCGATGCTGGTAAAACAACAGCAACTGAGCGTATTCTGTACTACACAGGACGTATTCATAAAATCGGTGAAACTCACGAAGGTGCATCTCAGATGGACTGGATGGAGCAAGAGCAAGAGCGTGGTATCACAATTACTTCTGCTGCAACTACAGCACAATGGAAAGGTCATCGTGTAAACATCATCGATACTCCAGGACACGTAGATTTCACAGTAGAAGTAGAACGTTCTTTACGCGTACTTGATGGCGCTGTAGCAGTACTTGATGCGCAATCTGGTGTAGAACCACAAACAGAAACTGTTTGGCGTCAGGCTACTACTTACGGCGTACCTCGTATCGTATTCGTTAACAAAATGGATAAGATCGGTGCAGATTTCTTATACTCTGTAGGAACAATCCACGATCGTTTACAAGCAAACGCACATCCAATTCAGTTACCAATCGGTGCTGAAGATGAGTTCAATGGTATCATTGACCTTGTTGAAGAGTGTGCTTACATGTACGGTAACGATTTAGGAACAGACATTCAACGTGTTGAAATTCCTGAAGAGCACAAAGAATTAGCTGAAGAATACCGTGGAAAACTTATTGAAGCGGTAGCTGAGCTTGATGAAGAAATGATGATGAAGTACCTAGAAGGTGAAGAAATCACTGTAGAAGAGCTTAAAGCTGGTATCCGTAAGGCTACAACTTCTGTAGAATTCTTCCCAGTAATCTGTGGTTCTGCATTCAAAAACAAAGGTGTTCAAATTCTGTTAGACGCAGTTATCGACTACCTTCCATCTCCACTAGATGTACCTGCTATTAAAGGTACTCTACCGGATACAGATGAAGAAGTAGAACGTAAGTCTAGCGATGAAGAACCATTCGCAGCTTTAGCATTCAAAATCATGACTGACCCTTATGTTGGTAAGTTAACGTTCTTCCGTGTGTACTCTGGTGTGTTAAACTCTGGATCATACGTGAAAAACTCAACTAAAGGTAAGCGTGAGCGTGTAGGTCGTATCCTACAAATGCACGCTAACAGCCGTGAAGAGATTTCAACAGTTTACGCTGGTGATATCGCTGCTGCTGTAGGTTTAAAAGATACTACTACTGGTGATACTCTTTGTGACGAGAAGAGCCTTGTTATCCTTGAGTCTATGGAATTCCCAGAGCCAGTTATCTCTGTAGCTATCGAACCAAAATCTAAAGCTGACCAAGATAAGATGGGTACAGCATTATCTAAGCTTTCTGAAGAAGATCCAACATTCCGTGCTCACACTGACCAAGAAACTGGCCAAACTATCATCGCTGGTATGGGTGAACTTCACCTTGATGTCATCGTTGACCGTATGCGCCGTGAATTCAAAGTGGAAGCAAACGTTGGTGCTCCTCAGGTAGCATACCGTGAGACTTTCCGCGCTGCTGCGAAAGTTGAAGGTAAGTTCGCTCGTCAATCTGGTGGTCGTGGACAATTCGGTCACGTTTGGATTGAGTTTGAACCTAACGAAGAAGGTAAAGGATTCGAATTCGAAAACAAGATCGTCGGTGGTGTAGTTCCTCGTGAATACATCCCAGCTGTTGGAGCAGGTCTTGAAGATGCACTTAAAAATGGTGTACTAGCTGGTTATCCACTAGTTGACATTAAAGCTGCATTAGTTGACGGATCTTACCATGATGTCGATTCATCTGAGATGGCGTTCAAAATCGCTGCATCTATGGCACTTAAAGCTGCGGTTTCTAAATGTAGCCCAGTAATTCTTGAGCCAATGATGAAAGTTGAAGTTGTAATTCCTGAAGAGTACATGGGTGACATTATGGGTGACGTAACATCTCGTCGTGGACGTGTAGAAGGTATGGAAGCTCGCGGTAACGCACAAGTTGTTCGCGCTATGGTTCCACTTTCTGAAATGTTCGGTTATGCAACGTCATTACGTTCTAACACTCAAGGACGCGGAACATTCTCTATGGTGTTTGACCACTATGAAGAAGTACCAAAGTCTGTTTCTGAAGAAATTATCAAAAAAAATAAAGGTGAATAATTGATTTTTATCGATTGTTCAAGTATAACTACTTATGTAAGCTTAGAAAGTGGGACGTAAGTTTCGCTTTCTAGTCTAAATATAAAATAACCTATATAAACTAAGGAGGAATTTAGAATGGCTAAAGCTAAATTCGAACGTTCTAAACCCCATGTTAACATCGGTACAATCGGCCACGTTGACCATGGTAAAACTACATTAACTGCTGCGATCACTACAGTTCTTGCAAAAGCTGGTGGTGCTGAAGCACGCGGATACGATCAAATCGATGCTGCTCCAGAAGAAAGAGAGCGCGGTATCACAATCTCAACTGCACACGTTGAGTACGAAACTGAAACTCGTCACTATGCACACGTTGACTGCCCAGGTCACGCTGACTATGTTAAAAACATGATCACTGGTGCTGCTCAAATGGACGGCGGTATCTTAGTAGTATCTGC
Organism: Bacillus cereus group sp. BfR-BA-01349; assembly: GCF_022663795.1. Classification (NCBI taxonomy): domain Bacteria; kingdom Bacillati; phylum Bacillota; class Bacilli; order Caryophanales; family Bacillaceae; genus Bacillus; species Bacillus cereus group sp. BfR-BA-01349. The sequence goes on along the minus strand of NZ_JAKUGE010000032.1, from coordinate 25,942 downwards.
TGCTGATGGCCCAATGCCTCAAACACGTGAGCACATCCTTCTTTCTCGTCAAGTAGGTGTTCCTTACATCGTTGTATTCTTAAACAAATGCGACATGGTAGATGACGAAGAATTATTGGAATTAGTAGAAATGGAAGTTCGCGACCTATTATCTGAATACGGATTCCCAGGCGACGACATTCCTGTAATCAAAGGTTCTGCTCTTAAAGCTCTTCAAGGAGAAGCTGATTGGGAAGCAAAAATCATTGAATTAATGGCTGAAGTTGATGCTTACATCCCAACTCCAGAACGTGAAACTGACAAACCATTCTTAATGCCTGTAGAGGACGTATTCTCTATCACAGGTCGTGGTACAGTTGCTACTGGTCGTGTTGAGCGCGGTATCGTTAAAGTTGGTGACGTAGTAGAAATCATCGGTCTTGCTGAAGAAAATGCTTCTACAACTGTAACTGGTGTAGAGATGTTCCGTAAACTTCTTGACCAAGCTCAAGCTGGAGACAACATCGGTGCTTTACTTCGTGGGGTTGCTCGTGAAGACATCCAACGTGGACAAGTACTTGCAAAAAGCGGTTCTGTAAAAGCTCACGCTAAATTCAAAGCTGAAGTTTTCGTATTATCTAAAGAAGAAGGTGGACGTCACACTCCATTCTTCGCTAACTACCGTCCTCAGTTCTACTTCCGTACAACTGACGTAACTGGTATCATCCAATTACCAGAAGGTACTGAAATGGTAATGCCCGGTGACAACATCGAAATGACTATCGAACTTATCGCTCCAATCGCTATCGAAGAGGGAACTAAATTCTCTATTCGTGAAGGTGGACGTACAGTAGGTTACGGTGTAGTTGCTACTATCGTTGAGTAATCTTAACTGATATAAAAAAACCTAAGGGATTTTCCCTTAGGTTTTTTGTTTGCGTTTATATAAGGGAGAAGAGAGTGTTTTTTGTTTTGACGAGTTTCTTCTATAGTAATATAAAAACAATAAAAGATAATCCAGAAACTGTAAAATGAATTCTGTTAGATGAAAACTTGAAATTCTTTAAAGTGCCATGTATAATAGCAAAAGTAGAGAAAAGCAGATGCAAACAAAAAGATGCTTGCATCTAGACGAATAACATTGTATAATAAACAATGTTGGTCTTTGACTGCGATGAAGTGGAAGGTTGCTGACACACCCGGCCGCTTTGCCATGGCATGGTGTGGGGAAATTTCCATGGAGAAGGTCTATTTTAGAAATAGGCGAACGAAGGAGGGAAAATAATGGCAAAAGAAAAAATTCGTATCCGTTTAAAAGCTTACGATCACCGTATTCTTGATCAGTCAGCTGAGAAAATTGTAGAAACAGCTAAGCGTTCTGGGGCAACAGTTTCTGGTCCGATCCCATTACCAACTGAAAAAACTGTTTACACAATTCTTCGTGCTGTTCATAAGTACAAAGATTCTCGTGAGCAATTCGAAATGCGCACGCACAAACGTCTAATCGACATCGTGAGTCCTACTCCACAAACAGTAGATTCATTAATGCGTTTAGACTTACCATCTGGTGTAGATATCGAAATCAAACTATAATTTATATAACTTAAAAATGTAGGAGGTGTAACTCATGACCAAAGGAATCTTAGGAAGAAAGATCGGTATGACTCAAGTATTTGCTGAGAACGGTGAGTTAATCCCAGTAACAGTTATCGCTGCTAATCCAAACGTTGTTCTTCAAAAGAAAACAACTGAAACTGATGGCTACAATGCAATCCAGTTAGGATTTGAAGATAAACGTGAAAAGTTAACTAACAAGCCTGAACAAGGCCACACTGCTAAAGCATCTACAACTCCTAAGCGCTTCATTCGCGAAATCCGCGATGCAGACGTGGACGGATTAGAGGTTGGTCAAGAGGTAAAAGTTGACGTATTCGCTACAGGTGAAATCGTTGATGTAACAGGAATTTCTAAAGGTAAAGGTTTCCAAGGTGTTATCAAACGCCACGGACAATCTCGCGGACCTATGTCTCATGGTTCTCGCTATCACCGTCGTCCAGGTTCAATGGGCCCAGTTGCTCCGAACCGTGTATTCAAAGGCAAAAAACTTGCTGGACGTATGGGTGGAGACCAAGTTACTATCCAAAACTTAGAAATCGTTCAAGTTGACACTGAGCGCAACTTATTACTAGTAAAAGGTAACGTTCCAGGTGCTAAGAAATCTCTTGTAGTTGTTCAAGGCGCTGTGAAGGTTAGCAAATAATTCACAATAGGAAGGAGGAATTCCAATGCCAAAAGTTACTGTATATAACCAAACTGGTTCACAGGTTGGTGAAATCGAATTAGCTGAAGCTATTTTCGGTATCGAACCAAATGAAGCTGTACTTTTCGAAGCTGTAATGATGCAACGTGCATCTTTACGTCAAGGTACACACAAAGTAAAAACTCGCTCTGAAGTTCGCGGTGGTGGTCGTAAACCATGGCGTCAAAAAGGAACTGGACGTGCTCGTCAAGGGTCTATCCGCTCTCCTCAATGGCGTGGTGGTGGTACGGTATTCGGACCTACACCAAGAAGCTATGCGTACAAACTTCCTAAGAAAGTTCGTCGTTTAGCAATCAAATCTGCATTAGCTACTAAAGTAGTTGAGAACAACATTGTAGTTCTTGAAGACCTAGTGTTAAATGCACCAAAAACAAAAGATATGCTAGCAGTACTTAAAGGATTAACTGTTGAGAAGAAAGCTCTTATCGTAACTGCTGATGCAAACGAATCTGTAGAGTTATCTGCTCGCAATATCCCTGGAGTAACAGTAATCACTGCTGATGGCGTAAACGTTTTAGACGTGCTTCATCATGATAAGCTAATCATGACAAAAGCGGCAGTGGAAAAAGTAGAGGAGGTGCTTGCATAATGAGAGATCCTCGTGATATCATTAAGCGCCCAGTTATCACTGAACGTTCTATGGAAATGATGGCTGAAAAAAAATACACGTTCGATGTGGACGTTAAATCTAATAAAACAGAAGTTAAAGATGCTCTTGAAGCGATCTTTGGTGTTAAAGTAGAAAAAGTGAACATCATGAACTACAAGCCGAAAGCAAAACGCGTTGGTCGTCACGCTGGTTTTACTAGCCGTCGTCGTAAAGCAATCGTTAAGCTAACTGCTGACAGCAAAGAAATCGAAATCTTCCAAGGCGTTTAATTCTTACTAAAGAAGGAGGGAAATTGAGATGGGAATCAAAAAGTATAATCCAACTACTAACGGTCGTCGTAATATGACTACGAATGATTTCGCTGAAATCACGACTGATAGACCCGAAAAGTCATTACTTGCTCCTTTAAGCAAGAAGGCTGGTCGTAATAACCAAGGTAAAATCACTGTACGTCATCAAGGTGGCGGACATAAGCGTCAATACCGTATCATCGACTTTAAGCGTAACAAAGATGGAATTCCAGGACGCGTTGCTACGATCGAATACGATCCAAACCGCTCTGCGAATATCGCATTAATTAACTACGTTGACGGTGAAAAACGTTACATTCTTGCTCCTAAATCTTTAGAAGTAGGTATGGAAGTTATGTCTGGCCCAGAAGCTGACATTAAAATCGGTAACGCATTACCATTAATCAACATTCCAGTAGGTACTGTTGTTCATAACATCGAGCTTAAGCCTGGTCGTGGCGGACAATTAGTTCGTTCTGCTGGTACATCTGCTCAAGTACTTGGTAAAGAAGGTAAATACGTACTTGTACGTTTAACTTCTGGTGAAGTACGTCTTGTATTATCTGCTTGTCGCGCTTCAATCGGTCAAGTAGGTAACGAACAACACGAACTTATCAAAATCGGTAAAGCAGGTCGCTCTCGCTGGTTAGGTAAACGCCCAACAGTTCGTGGTTCTGTAATGAACCCGGTTGATCACCCACACGGTGGTGGTGAAGGACGTTCTCCAATCGGACGTAAGTCTCCAATGTCTCCATGGGGTAAACCAACTCTTGGATTCAAGACTCGTAAGAAAAACAAAGCGTCTGACAAATTCATCGTTCGTCGTCGTAAAAAATAATGGGATTGTAGTACGGTTCATTTCTAGAACCGTACGCCAATCACGAAGGGAGGCACCAAAATGGCTCGTAGCTTAAAAAAAGGACCATTTGTCGATGATCACTTAATGAGCAAAATGGAAAAATTAGTTGCATCTGAGCAAAAACAAGTTGTTAAAACTTGGTCTCGCCGTTCAACAATCTTCCCTCAGTTCATCGGACACACAATCGCTGTATATGATGGTCGTAAACACGTACCTGTGTACATCACTGAGGATATGGTTGGCCATAAGTTAGGTGAATTCGCACCAACTCGTACGTATAAAGGTCACCTTGCTGACGATAAGAAAACTAGAAGATAATGAGAGGAGGCACTTCAATGCAAGCTAAAGCAGTAGCGAGAACAGTTCGTATTGCTCCTCGTAAAGTTCGTTTAGTAGTAGACTTAATCCGAGGTAAGCAAGTGGGTGAAGCGATTGCTATCCTTAACCACACACCAAAAACTGCTTCTCCAGTTGTAGAAAAAGTTTTAAAATCTGCAATCGCAAATGCAGAGCACAATTATGAGATGGACATTAACAACCTAGTTGTTGAAAAAGTTTTCGTTGACGAAGGTCCAACGTTAAAACGTTTCCGTCCACGTGCAATGGGTCGTGCAAGCCAAATTAACAAACGCACAAGCCACATCACAGTTGTGGTATCAGAAAAGAAGGAGGGATAATCGATGGGTCAAAAGGTTAATCCAATTGGTCTTCGTGTCGGCGTTATCCGTGACTGGGAATCTCGTTGGTTCGCTGAGAAAGATTACGCTACATTATTACATGAAGACATCAAAATCCGTGAGTACATTAATGTACGCTTAAAAGATTCTGCTGTTGCTAAAGTAGAAATCGAACGTGCAGCAAATCGTGTAAATGTTACAATTCACACTGCAAAACCTGGTATGGTAATTGGTAAAGGTGGTACTGAAGTTGAAGCACTTCGTAAAGCTCTTAACCAATTAACAGGCAAGCGTGTACACATCAACATTTTAGAAGTTAAGAGAGCTGATCTTAACGCTAAATTAGTAGGCGAAAACATCGCTCGTCAATTAGAAAACCGTGTATCATTCCGTCGTGCACAAAAGCAAGTTATTCAACGTGCTATGCGTGCAGGTGCTAAAGGTATTAAAACACAGGTTTCTGGTCGTCTTGGCGGAGCTGATATCGCTCGTGCAGAATCTTACAGTGAAGGAACTGTTCCACTTCATACACTTCGCGCTGATATTGACTATGCAGCAGTTGAAGCTGATACAACATACGGTAAATTAGGCGTAAAAGTATGGATCTACCGTGGAGAAGTCCTTCCTACAAAAAAGAAAGCTTCTGAGGAAGGAGGAAAATAATATGTTAATGCCAAAACGCGTAAAATATCGTAGAGAGCATCGTGGTAAAATGCGTGGTCGTGCTAAAGGTGGAACTGAAATTGCTTTCGGTGAATTCGGTTTACAAGCACAAGCTGCTTCATGGATTACAAACCGTCAAATCGAAGCTGCTCGTCGTGCAATGACTCGTTACATGAAACGTGGCGGTAAAGTATGGATTAAAATTTTCCCTTCTAAACCTTACACTGCAAAACCTCTAGAAGTACGTATGGGTTCCGGTAAAGGGGCACCAGAAGGCTGGGTAGCAGTAGTAAAACCTGGGAAAATCATGTTCGAAATCGCGGGTGTATCTGAAGAGGTAGCACGCGAAGCATTACGTCTTGCAGCTCACAAGTTACCTGTGAAATGTAAATTCGTAAAACGTGAAGAAAATGGTGGTGAATCTAATGAAAACTAATGATATTCGTGAATTAACCACTGCCGAAATCGAAACAAAAGTTAAAGCTTTAAAGGAAGAGTTGTTTAATCTTCGCTTCCAACTTGCTACAGGACAATTAGAGAATCCAACTCGCATTCGTGAAGTGCGTAAAGCAATTGCTCGTATGAAAACTGTAGTTCGTGAAAGAGAGATCGGAATTAATCGATAAATTGAGGGGAGGTTTGCATAGTGAGCGAACGTAACCAACGCAAAGTTTATACTGGTCGTGTAGTGTCTGACAAAATGGACAAAACGATTACAGTTTTAGTTGAAACTTACAAAACTCATTCCTTGTACGGAAAACGTGTTAAGTATTCTAAGAAGTACAAAGCCCATGATGAGCAAAACCAAGCGAAACTTGGCGATATCGTTAAAATCATGGAAACTCGCCCGCTTTCTGCTACTAAGCGTTTCCGTTTAGTTGAAATCGTTGAAGAAGCGGTTATTATCTAAATAGACGAATCGGAATTTTTAGTCCGAAGGGAGGTTTCATAACATGATCCAACAAGAATCTCGTTTGAAAGTTGCTGACAACTCTGGTGCACGTGAACTTTTAACAATTAAAGTATTAGGCGGCTCTGGTCGTAAACATGCTAACATTGGTGACATTATCGTTGCTACGGTAAAACAAGCAACACCAGGTGGCGTTGTTAAAAAAGGTGACGTTGTTAAAGCAGTAGTGGTACGTACGAAGAGCGGAGCTCGTCGTCCGGACGGTTCTTACATCAAATTTGATGAAAACGCAGCGGTTATCATTAAAGACGATAAGAGCCCACGTGGTACTCGTATCTTCGGACCAGTAGCTCGTGAATTACGTGATAGCAACTTCATGAAGATCGTTTCTTTAGCTCCAGAAGTTCTATAATTTAAGGTATTGCCTTGCTAAGGAGGTGCAGAATTAAGATGCATGTAAAAAAAGGTGATAAAGTACAGGTAATCACTGGTAAAGACAAAGGAAAACAAGGCGTTATCCTTGGGGCTTTCCCAAAGCAAAACCGTGTTATCGTTGAGGGTGTCAATATCGTTAAGAAGCACTCTAAGCCATCTCAATTAAATCCACAAGGTGGAATTATTACTAAAGAAGCACCTATTCACGTTTCTAACGTTATGATTTTAGATCCGAAAACAGGTGAACCTACTCGTGTAGGCTTCAAAGTAGAAGATGGTAAAAAAGTTCGTATTGCAAAAAAATCTGGTGAATTATTAGATAAATAATTTTCTTAAGAAAGGAGGTCACTTCATTGAATCGCCTTAAAGAGAAGTTCCAAAAGGAAATTACTCCTGCTCTAGTGAGCAAGTTTAACTATAAATCTGTAATGCAGGTACCAAAAATCGAAAAGATCGTAATCAACACTGGTGTTGGTGACGCGGTATCTAACTCAAAAGCGTTAGACAACGCAGTAGAAGAATTAACACAAATCACAGGTCAAAAACCTGTTGTAACTCGTGCTAAAAAATCAATCGCTGGTTTCCGTCTTCGTGAAGGTATGCCAATCGGTGCGAAAGTAACTTTACGCGGCGAGCAAATGTATGAGTTCTTCGACAAATTAGTATCAGTTTCTTTACCACGTGTACGTGATTTCCGTGGTGTTTCTAAGAAATCATTCGATGGTCGTGGAAACTATACATTAGGTGTTAAAGAGCAACTTATTTTCCCTGAGATTAATTATGATAAAGTAAGCAAAGTCCGCGGTATGGACATCGTAATCGTTACTACAGCGAAAACTGATGAAGAAGCTCGTGAACTTTTAACACAATTCGGTATGCCATTCCAAAAATAATGGAAGCCAACGCTAAGTAGAGGAGGCGAAAACGTGGCTAAAAAATCTATGATAGCGAAACAAAAGCGTACTCCTAAGTTTAAAGTACAAGAGTATACACGTTGCGAACGCTGCGGTCGTCCGCATTCTGTATACCGCAAATTTAAACTTTGCCGTATTTGTTTCCGTGAACTTGCATATAAAGGTCAAATTCCTGGTGTTAAAAAAGCTAGTTGGTAAAACCCACAAATGGGAAGGAGGTAAAACACATGGTGATGACAGATCCAATTGCAGACATGCTTACTCGCATCCGTAATGCGAACATGGTACGTCATGAGAAATTAGAGGTTCCTGCTTCTAAAATCAAAAAAGAGATCGCTGAACTTTTAAAACGTGAAGGTTTCATTCGTGATGTAGAATACATCGAGGATAACAAACAAGGTATCCTTCGTATTTTCCTGAAATATGGTGCAAACAATGAACGTGTAATCACTGGATTAAAACGTATCAGTAAACCTGGCTTACGCGTTTACGCTAAAGCTGACGAAGTACCACGTGTACTTAACGGATTAGGTATCGCTCTTGTTTCTACATCTAAGGGAGTAATGACAGACAAAGACGCTCGTCAATTACAAACTGGTGGAGAAGTAGTAGCATACGTTTGGTAATATATATTTAAAACGAACGGAGGTGTGACCACATGTCTCGTATTGGTAAAAAGATTCTTGAAATCCCTGCAGGTGTTACTATTACAGTTGCAGAAGACAATACTGTAACAGTAAAAGGCCCTAAAGGTGAATTAACTCGTACTTTCAATGCTGATATGCTTATCAAAATTGAAGAGAATACATTAACAGTTGAGCGTCCATCTGAACAGAAGGAACACCGTGCATTACACGGTACAACTCGTGCTTTAATCGGAAACATGGTTGAAGGTGTAACTGAAGGTTTCGCACGCGGACTTGAATTAGTCGGTGTTGGTTACCGTGCTCAAAAACAAGGTGATAAACTTGTATTAAGCGTAGGTTATTCTCATCCAGTAGAAATGACTCCGGAAGCAGGTCTTGAAGTTGAAGTACCTGCACCAACTAAGATCGTAATTAAAGGTATCGACAAGCAACGTGTTGGCGAATTCGCTGCTAACATCCGTGCTGTACGTGCTCCTGAGCCTTACAAAGGTAAAGGTATTCGTTACGAAGGCGAAGTTGTTCGTCGTAAAGAAGGTAAAACTGCTAAGTAAACCCGTTAGGTGAGAGAAAGGAGTGACAAGAATGATCACTAAAGCTGATAAAAATGCGACTCGTAAGAAAAGACATGCACGTGTACGTGCTAAACTTACTGGTACTGCAGAGCGTCCACGTTTAAACGTGTTCCGTTCTAACCAACATATTTACGCTCAAGTTATTGATGATGTGAATGGTGTAACGTTAGTAAGTGCATCTACTCTTGATAAAGACCTTGCTCTTAACGGTACTAGCAATATTGAAGCTGCTACGAAAGTTGGAGAATCAGTTGCTAAGCGTGCTGTAGAGAAAGGCGTTAAAGAAGTAGTATTTGATCGCGGTGGTTACTTATACCATGGCCGTGTTAAAGCTCTAGCTGAGGCTGCTCGTGAGGCTGGATTACAATTTTAATGGTCAAAGGAGGGAAAATTGATGCATCGCATTGACCCAAGTAAATTAGAACTTGAAGAACGTGTAGTTACGATAAATCGTGTCGCGAAAGTTGTTAAGGGTGGTCGTCGTTTCCGCTTTGCTGCACTAGTTGTAGTTGGCGATAAAAACGGTCATGTTGGATTCGGTACTGGTAAAGCACAAGAGGTACCAGACGCAATCCGTAAAGCTATCGAAGACGCTAAGAAAAACTTAATCGCTGTACCATTAGTTGGTACAACAATTCCACACACAATCAACGGTCATTTTGGCGCTGGTGAAGTATTCTTAAAACCTGCTGCTGAGGGTACTGGTGTTATTGCTGGTGGACCTGTTCGTGCGGTCCTTGAATTAGCTGGTGTACAAGATATTCTTTCGAAATCTCTTGGTTCTAACACACCAATCAACATGATTCGCGCTACTGTGAACGGATTAAGCGAACTTAAGCGCGCTGAAGATGTTGCAAAATTACGCGGTAAATCTGTAGAAGAGCTACTAGGTTAAGGAGGGAAAACAAATGGCGAAAAAGTTAGAAATTACCCTCACTCGTAGTGTAATTGGTCGTCCACAAGATCAACGTGCGACGGTAGAAGCTTTAGGTCTTAAAAAGTTGAATTCAACTGTAGTTAAGGAAGAAACTCCTGCTATTCTTGGTATGATCAACAAAGTTTCTCACCTTGTAACTGTAAAAGAAGCTTAAGGATAACTCATTAATATAAGGAGGTGCCTGGGAATGAAACTTCATGAATTAAAACCTGCAGAAGGTTCTCGTAAAGTACGTAACCGTGTCGGTCGTGGTATCGGTTCTGGTAACGGTAAAACTGCTGGTAAAGGTCATAAAGGACAAAACGCACGTTCTGGCGGCGGTGTTCGTCTTGACTTCGAAGGTGGTCAAATTCCATTATTCCGTCGTTTACCAAAACGCGGCTTCACAAACATTAACCGTAAAGAGTTTGCTATTGTAAACTTATCAACGTTAAATCGTTTTGAAGATGGTACAGAAGTAACACCTGAATTATTGCTGGAAACTGGCGTTATCAGCAAGTTAAACGACGGTGTTAAAGTTCTTGCAAGCGGAGCAGTAGAGAAAAAACTAACTGTTAAAGCGCACAAGTTCTCTTCAAGTGCTAAAGAAGCAATTGAAGCAGCTGGCGGATCAGTTGAGGTGATCTAATGTTTCGTACAATCTCCAACTTTATGCGCGTTGCTGAGATAAGACGTAAAATATTATTCACTTTAGCGATGTTAATCGTATTCAGGATTGGCACGTTTATCCCCGTGCCATTTACAAATGGAGACGTACTGAAGGCACAAGATCAATTAAATGCTTTAGGTATTCTAAATACATTTGGCGGTGGAGCCTTGAAAAACTTCTCCATCTTTGCGATGGGAATCATGCCGTATATTACAGCATCCATCATCGTGCAATTATTGCAGATGGATGTTGTTCCTAAATTTTCGGAATGGTCGAAGCAAGGTGAAATGGGCCGTCGTAAAGTAACGCAATTCACGCGTTACTTTACAATTGTTCTTGCGTTTATTCAGGGGTTTGGTATGTCAATCGGTTTTAACGGTATGGTAGGTGGACAATTAATTTTGAATCCAGGTTGGAGCACTTATTTATACATTGCTACGGTACTGACTGCTGGTACTGCATTTTTAATGTGGTTAGGTGAACAGATTACAGCTAAAGGTGTAGGTAATGGTATTTCCATCCTTATCTTTGGCGGTATTGCCGCAGCGATCCCAAGTGTTATATCTCAAGTGTATCAGCAACAGTTTCAAAATATCGGAGATCAATTGTTCATGAGTATCGTTAAAGTTGCATTGATTTTACTAGCTGTGCTAGCAGTTATTGTGGGTGTTATTTTCATTCAACAGGCTGTTAGAAAGATTCCAATTCAATATGCGAAGCGTGTAACAGGAGGAAATGGTGGTTATGCTGGAGCACAAAACACACATTTACCGCTTAAGGTAAATAGTGCTGGTGTTATTCCAGTAATTTTTGCTGTTTCATTCTTAATTACGCCTCCGACTATTGCACAGTTCTTCCCGAAACATGATGTATCGCAGTGGATTATTGCAAACTTTAACTATTCTCACCCAGTGGGAATGATCATATATGTTGCGCTCATTGTAGCCTTCACATATTTCTATGCATTTGTTCAGGTTAATCCAGAGCAAATGTCAGAGAATCTAAACAAGCAAGGTGGATATGTTCCAGGTATTCGTCCGGGTAAGAATACGGAACAATATCTAACAAAAATCTTGTATCGTTTGACCTTTGTAGGATCAATTTTCCTAGCAGCGATTGCAATCTTACCAGTTATCTTTACGAAATTGGGAAATCTTCCTCCGTCTGCACAGATCGGTGGAACGAGTATGTTAATCGTTGTCGGCGTTGCTTTAGAAACAATGAAGCAGCTAGAAAGCCAACTGGTAAAACGCCATTACAAAGGGTTTATCAAGCAGTGAGTAAGTGGGAAGAATTGTCTTCCCTACATGCTCATGTACTCTGAGGGGGAACAAGGATGAACTTAATTTTAATGGGGCTTCCTGGTGCTGGTAAAGGTACACAAGCCGAACAGATTGTTGCCAAGTATAACATCCCTCACATTTCAACAGGAGACATGTTCCGTGCAGCTATGAAGGCTGAAACTGAAATGGGTCTACAAGCAAAATCTTTTATTGATAAAGGTGCACTTGTTCCAGATGAAGTTACAATCGGAATCGTTCGTGAACGTTTAAGTCAAGACGACTGCGTAAGAGGTTTCTTACTAGACGGTTTCCCACGAACTGTTGCACAAGCATCAGCTCTTGAAGAAATTATGAAAGATCTTGGCAAAAAAATCGACTATGTTTTAAACATTAATGTGGATTCAGGGTTGTTATTAAAACGCCTTACAGGCCGTCGCATTTGTAAAGAGTGCGGTGCGACTTACCACTTAGAATTCAATCCACCAGCAAAAGCTGATGTGTGCGATAAATGTGGTGGCGAATTATATCAACGCTCTGATGACAATGAAGAAACTGTAGCAAATCGTTTAGATGTAAATATTAAGCAAACAAAACCTTTGCTTGATTTCTACGAAGAGCTTGGTTACTTACAAAGCATTAATGGTGAGCAAGATATCAATAAAGTATTTGCTGATATCGATGTTCTCATCGGAGGCTTAGCGTAATGATAATCTGCAAAACTCCTCGCGAGATAGAAATCATGCGAGAAGCTGGCAGGATCGTTGCTTTGACTCATCAAGAGTTGAAACAGCACATTACTCCAGGAATTACAACGAAAGAGCTCGATCAAATAGCGGAAAAGACGATTCAAAAATATGGTGCTACGCCATCTTTTAAAGGATACAACGGATTTCCGGGGAGCATATGTGCTTCTGTAAATGAAGAGCTTGTACACGGAATTCCAGGGAAGCGCAAGCTCAAAGAGGGCGATATCATCAGTATCGATATTGGTGCGAAATACAATGGGTACCATGGAGATTCTGCATGGACGTATCCAGTTGGAAACATTTCTGAATCTGTTCAAAAGCTACTTGATGTCACAGAAAAATCGTTGTATCTTGGTCTAGAACAAGTAAAACCAGGCGAGAGATTATCAAATATCTCACATGCGGTTCAAACCCATGCTGAAGAGAATGGATTCTCGATCGTTAGGGAGTATGTTGGTCACGGAATCGGGCAAGACTTACATGAGGACCCTCAAATCCCGCACTATGGTCCACCAAATAGAGGCCCTAGATTAAAGCCAGGAATGGTCATCTGTGTTGAGCCGATGGTGAATCAAGGAAGACGATATGTAAAAACACTATCTGATGACTGGACAGTGGTAACGGTAGATGGTAAATGGTGTGCCCATTTTGAGCACACGATTGCTCTTACAGAAGCAGGATACGAAATCCTTACCACTTTATAAGTAGCTGGCTCTCCGGGATTTCAGAGCAGTGTAAAATGTTACTGATTTGAAGAAGGGAGAACTATTGAATGGCTAAAGATGATGTAATTGAAGTCGAAGGTACCGTTCTTGAAACGTTGCCAAATGCTATGTTCAAAGTAGAATTAGAGAATGGGCATGTCGTATTGGCTCACGTTTCTGGTAAAATCCGTATGAACTTCATTCGTATTTTACCAGGAGACAAAGTTACGGTAGAATTATCTCCGTACGATTTAAATCGTGGTCGTATTACGTACCGTTTTAAATAATATAGCACTCCGTAATCTTTAAGGAGGTTCGAGACATGAAAGTAAGACCGTCAGTTAAACCAATCTGCGAAAAATGTAAAGTTATTCGTAGACGTGGAAAAGTAATGGTTATTTGTGAAAACCCTAAACATAAACAAAAACAAGGTTAATCAGAAGGAGGTGCATTCGTAATGGCACGTATCGCAGGTGTAGATATTCCTCGAGACAAACGCGTTGTTATTTCTTTAACTTACGTATTCGGCATTGGTCGCACAACTGCTGAAAAAATTCTTGCTGAAGCAGGTATTTCTGAAGAAACACGAGTTCGTGATTTAACGGAAGACGAATTAGGACGTATCCGTGATATCATCGATCGTATTAAAGTTGAGGGAGACCTTCGTCGTGAAGTATCTCTTAACATCAAACGTCTAATGGAGATCGGTTCTTACCGTGGTCTTCGTCACCGTCGTGGTTTACCAGTTCGTGGTCAAAACTCTAAAAACAATGCTCGTACACGTAAAGGTCCACGTCGTACAGTAGCAAATAAAAAGAAATAATAAGTAAAGGAGGTTGAACTAACAATGGCACGTAAAACAAACACTCGTAAAAAACGTGTGAAAAAGAATATTGAAGCTGGTATAGCTCATATTCGTTCTACTTTCAACAACACAATCGTAACACTTACAGATACTCACGGTAACGCACTTTCTTGGTCTAGTGCTGGTGCACTTGGTTTCCGTGGATCTCGTAAATCTACTCCATTCGCTGCGCAAATGGCTGCTGAAACTGCTGCTAAAGCTGCAATGGAACACGGTTTAAAAACTTTAGAGGTTACTGTTAAAGGTCCTGGTGCTGGTCGTGAAGCTGCAATTCGTGCTCTTCAAGCTGCAGGTCTAGAAGTAACAGCAATTAGAGATGTTACTCCAGTTCCTCATAATGGATGTCGTCCACCAAAACGTCGTCGTGTGTAATTTTTCTGTATAGAATTTTCCCTTTTGTCTATAATGGATATGATGCATTATCGAGAAATTTCGTACAGAAACATCGCTTGTTGTGCACAATCGGGAACTGCCTAAGGGGGACTTTCGGTTAGACAGGGGTTATACCTTTGTTTAACCGGGGTTTCGACGTTTTGAAGGAGGGTTTAGTTAATGATTGAAATCGAAAAGCCGAAAATCGAAACGGTTGAACTTAACGAAGATGCTAAATATGGTAAATTCGTAATTGAACCGCTTGAGCGTGGATATGGTACTACTTTGGGTAACTCCTTACGTCGTATTCTTTTATCCTCACTCCCTGGTGCCGCTGTTACTGCTATCCAAATCGATGGCGTATTACATGAATTTTCAACAGTTGAGGGCGTAGTAGAAGACGTTACGACGATCATCTTAAACTTGAAAAAGTTAGCTCTTAAAATCTACTCTGAAGAAGAGAAGACGTTGGAAATTGATGTACAGGGCGAAGGTATTGTCACAGCTGCTGATATTACTCACGATAGTGATGTAGAAATCTTAAATCCAGATTTACACATTGCAACGTTAGCAAAAGATGCGCATTTCCGCGTGCGTTTAACTGCAAAGCGTGGCCGTGGGTATACGCCAGCTGATGCAAATAAAAGCGAAGATCAACCAATAGGAGTAATTCCTATTGATTCTATTTATACTCCGGTATCACGTGTGACTTACCAAGTGGAAAAGACACGTGTCGGACAAGTGGCTAATTATGATAAGCTTACGCTTGATGTATGGACGGATGGAAGCATCGGGCCAAAAGAAGCTATCTCTTTAGGTGCCAAAATCTTAACTGAGCATTTAAATATCTTTGTTGGTTTAACTGATGAAGCACAAAATGCTGAGATTATGGTCGAGAAGGAAGAAGATCAAAAAGAGAAAGTTCTTGAGATGACTATCGAAGAACTAGACCTTTCTGTTCGTTCTTATAATTGCCTAAAACGTGCAGGAATTAATACTGTACAAGAGCTTGCGAACAAAACAGAAGAAGATATGATGAAAGTTCGTAACTTAGGACGTAAATCCTTAGAAGAAGTTAAACATAAACTTGAGGAATTAGGTTTAGGTTTACGTAAAGACGACTGAGGATTTAAACCCATCAACAAAGGAGGGAACTACGAATGGCATACAGAAAATTAGGCCGTACAAGTGCGCAACGTAAAGCTATGTTACGTGATTTAGCTACTGATTTAATTATCAACGAGCGCATCCAAACGACAGAAACTCGTGCAAAAGAACTTCGTTCTGTAGTGGAAAAAATGATCACTTTAGGTAAACGCGGAGATCTTCATGCTCGTCGTCAAGCAGCAGCTTTCATTCGCAATGAAGTAGCTAACGCTGAGACTGGTCAAGATGCACTTCAAAAACTATTCGCTGATGTAGCTCCACGCTATGCTGAGCGCCAAGGCGGATACACTCGTATTGCAAAAATTGGTCCACGTCGCGGAGACGCAGCACCAATGGTAATTATCGAGTTAGTATAATGATAATTAAAAGGGCAGGACAGTTCTTTTCAAGAAACTGGTCATGGCCCTTTTTTTTAAATATAAAAATAGGCTAACTTGGCGAAGGAAAGGGTGCCTTCTATTGAAAAAAGAGAAACTTCGGATAAAAAATATATCATTTCAATATCCTGGGGCAGCCACTTATGCATTAAAAGATGTTTCATTTTCCTTATATGAGGGAGAATGGGTATCTATTATTGGACAAAACGGTTCAGGAAAGTCTACACTTGCAAAATTATTGAATGGTTTGTTTTTGCCAGAAGCAGGGACTATTATAATAAATGATACAATGGTTTTATCAGAGGAAACGGTATGGGATGTTCGAAAACAAATTGGAATGGTATTTCAAAATCCAGATAATCAATTTGTTGGAACAACAGTGCAAGATGATGTTGTATTTGGCTTAGAGAATATCGGAATGCCAAGAGAACAAATGATTGAAAGATTAGAACAGGCCTTGCAACTTGTCCGTATGGAAGATTTTCTTAATGATGAGCCTCATTCCTTATCCGGTGGGCAAAAGCAGCGAGTGGCAATAGCAGGCGTTTTAGCACTTCAACCATCTATTTTAATATTAGATGAAGCAACGTCAATGTTAGACCCTCAAGGGAGACGTGAAGTAGTAGAAACGGTTAGACAGCTTGTTACTCAAAAAGGTATTACTGTGTTATCGATTACGCACGATTTAGAAGAAGCGGCACAGTCAGATCGTGTCATTATTTTAAATAAGGGAGAAATATTAGAGGAAGGGACTCCAGAAAAAATTTTCAAATCCTCTCATATGCTCCAAGAAATTGGCTTAGATGTACCGTTTTCAGTGAAAATAGCAGAATTATTAAAAAGAAATGAAATTCTCTTGCAAAATACGCATCTTACAATGGAAAGCTTGGTGAACGAACTTTGGAGATTACATTCCAAAAAGTAGAGCATCGTTATCAATATAAAACTCCATTTGAAAGACGCGCACTTTATGATGTAGACGTGTCGTTTCCAAGTGGGGGCTATTATGCCATTATCGGTCATACTGGTTCAGGTAAGTCGACGATGATTCAACATTTAAATGGTTTATTGCAGCCGACAAATGGTACAGTTCAAATTGGTGAACATTTGATTTCGGCAGGAAAGAAAGAAAAAAAGCTAAAACCACTACGTAAAAAAGTAGGGGTTGTCTTTCAATTCCCAGAACATCAGTTGTTTGAAGAGACTGTGGAGAAGGATATTTGTTTCGGCCCTACTAATTTTGGAGTATCTGTAGACGAAGCAAGGCAAAAGGCTAGAAAGGCAATTGAACTTGTAGGGCTAGAACCGGAACTGTTAACACGTTCTCCGTTCGAATTAAGTGGTGGACAAACGAGACGTGTTGCTATAGCGGGTGTACTGGCGATGGAACCTGAAGTGCTTGTATTAGATGAACCTACAGCAGGACTAGATCCAAAAAGGCAGAACGAACTTATGGAGATGTTTTATAAGCTGCACAAGGAGAAGGGTCTTACAGTTATCCTTGTAACGCATAATATGGAGGATGCTGCTCAGTATGCGGAGCAGATTGTAGTTATGCATAAAGGAACGGTCTTTTTGCAAGGAAGTGCAGAGGAAGTATTTTCACATGCTGATGAACTAGAGAAAATTGGTGTGGATCTTCCTATGTCATTAAAGTATAAACGTGCAATTGAAGAGAAGTTTGGTATTTCAATTCCAAAGGCTACCTTATCCTTAGAGGATCTTACTCATGAAGTTGTGCAGGTGATACGAAAAGGTGGTCATGAATCATGCAGCAGTTGATTATTGGGAGATATATCCCGGGGAATTCACTTATTCATCAACTTGATCCACGTACGAAGCTGCTGATTGTCTTTTTATATGTATTTGTTGTTTTCTTAGCAAATAATGCGATTTCATATGGATTTTTATTTTTATATGCACTCATTGCTTTATTTTTTGCAAAAGTGCCGATTCGTTATGTACTTTCGGGCTTAAAACCAATTTTATGGATTTTTCTTTTTACATTTTTCCTGCATATTTTTACAAATAAAGAGGGGGATGTACTATTCCAGCTTGGTTGGTTTTCGATATATGAAAAAGGATTAGAGCAAGGGATATACATTTCTGTACGATTCTTCGTTATTATTTTAATGACGACATTATTAACGTTAACGACGACACCTATTGAAATTACAGATGGTTTGGAGACGTTATTAAAGCCGTTGAAGCGTATAAAGGTTCCTGTTCATGAAATCGCATTAATGATGTCAATTTCTCTTCGTTTTATCCCGACATTAATGGATGAAACGAGTAAAATAATGAAAGCACAAGCGTCACGTGGTATTGATTTTGCCGGGGGACCGATAAAAGATAGAATGAAAGCTATTATTTCACTGCTCGTTCCTCTGTTTATCAGTGCTTTTAAGCGTGCAGAGGACTTAGCCGTTGCGATGGAAGCTCGTGGATATCAAAGTGGTGAAGGACGTACTAAATTTAGGCAACTACGCTGGAAAACAAGCGATACAGTAACGATTGTCAGCTTATTTTGTTTAGCTTGTATTTTGGCATGGGTGCGATCGTAATGGAGAATAGAGAAATGGATAGAATAAAATGTACGGTTGCATATGATGGCATGCATTTTTGTGGTTATCAAATTCAGCCGAACCATCGTACTGTTCAACAGGAGATAGAAAAAGCATTGCAGAAATTGCATAAGGGAGAACTTGTTCGTGTTCAGGCATCTGGTAGAACAGATTCTACAGTTCATGCAAAAGGACAAGTAATACACTTTGATACTCCTTTGTCTCTTGAAGAGTGGCAATGGAGTAATGCTTTAAACACAATGTTGCCAGATGATATTGTTATTAGGCAAGTAGAGAAAAAAACAGAAGAATTTCATGCACGTTACGGTGTTGAGAAAAAAGAATATCGTTATCGTGTATTATTATCAAAGACTGCGGATGTATTCCGTAGAAATTACGTATATCAATATCCATACCCGCTCGAAATCAACTCTATAAGAAAAGCAATTCCTTATTTTATTGGAACGCATGATTTCACTTCTTTTTGTTCGGCAAAAACTGACAAAAAAGATAAAGTGCGAACAATTTATGAAATCGAGTTAATTGAACAAGATGATGAAATAATTTTTCGTTTTGTAGGTAATGGATTTTTATATAATATGGTCAGAATTATTGTTGGTACGTTACTTAGCGTAGGGCAAGGAAAGCTTGATCCTGATAGCATTCCAGAGATTTTAGCGAAACAAAATCGTCAGTTTGCTGGAAAGATGGCTCCAGGTCATGGGCTTTACTTATGGGAGGTAAACTATAACAACTAATCCTGGTGTAACATTTGCTTGACATTAGAAACTCAAAAGTATATCATAACATATGGTATTGTTTCTAAAACCACGATTAGCCCCGGAAGGAAATCGTGTTTAAGATAAACAATAGATTTTTTCTATGGAAAAGATAACGAGGAGGGAAACACATGCGTACGACTTTTATGGCAAAAGCTAACGAAGTTGAGCGTAAATGGTATGTGGTTGATGCTGAAGGTCAAACTTTAGGTCGCCTTGCTAGTGAAGTAGCATCCATTTTACGTGGTAAAAACAAACCTACATTTACACCACACGTTGACACGGGTGATCATGTAATTATTATTAACGCTGAGAAAATTCATTTAACAGGTAATAAATTAAACGATAAAATTTACTACCGTCACACTAACCACCCAGGTGGACTTAAGCAAAGAACAGCTCTTGAAATGCGTACAAACTACCCTGTACAAATGTTAGAGCTTGCAATTAAAGGCATGCTTCCAAAAGGACGCTTAGGCCGTCAAGTTTTTAAGAAACTTAACGTGTATGCTGGAGCAGAGCATCCACACCAAGCACAAAAACCAGAAGTTTACGAACTTCGCGGATAATTAATTAAAGGAGGGCTTACTTTGGCACAGGTTCAATACTATGGCACTGGACGTCGTAAGAGTTCAGTAGCGCGCGTACGCCTAGTTCCAGGCGAAGGACGCGTTATCATTAACGGTCGTGATTTTGAAAACTATATCCCATTTGCTGCATTACGTGAAGTAGTGAAACAACCTCTAGTTGCAACAGAAACTTTAGGTAACTACGATGTACTTGTAAACGTAAATGGTGGTGGATACACTGGTCAAGCTGGTGCTATTCGTCACGGTATTTCTCGCGCTTTATTAAAAGCTGATCCAGAATACCGTCTAACACTAAAACGTGCAGGTCT
The DNA here is from genome assembly GCF_022663795.1 of Bacillus cereus group sp. BfR-BA-01349. Taxonomy (NCBI): domain Bacteria; kingdom Bacillati; phylum Bacillota; class Bacilli; order Caryophanales; family Bacillaceae; genus Bacillus; species Bacillus cereus group sp. BfR-BA-01349. The sequence continues at coordinate 5,725 of NZ_JAKUGE010000032.1, read as the reverse complement.
ATTAACTCGTGACGCACGTATGAAAGAGCGTAAAAAATACGGTCTTAAAGGCGCACGTCGTGCACCTCAGTTCTCAAAACGTTAATTTTTGCGAACTACAAACCCCAACCATTTTGGTTGGGGTTTTTTTTATGTTTCATTCCTCTTTTGCAATTTTTATAGCTTGGAATATTTTAGTGCTACCGCCACGCGTATGCTTCTTCTTTAGAAGTTTAGACTAATACGTATTAGGGAGGTTTATAAGTACTATGAATGTCATTGTCAGCTTACAAGAAAAACAAAAAGAAAAGCAGTTAAAATACGAGCGGAAGATGTTGCGGGAATTATCATTAAAAACATTGCGTTCAAATATTCGTGATGCCTTTCAAATGCAAGAGCTTCATCGTCAGTATGAAGATTACTGTATTGAATTAGGGATAGAATCTTATTTATTAGGAGCGAGATATAGTAAATTTGGTTATTATGGTGAATCGTTTTTTGATGTGAAATATAGAGCTTTAGAAGAAGAACAACAATTAACTGAAACGCTATTTCAATTTTTAACGAGTATGACTATGCGAGAAATAAAGTTGAAAGATGAGAAATTACTTTTTGAATCTTGTCAGCAGTTCATAGGATTGTGGTGGCAAGAAGGGTATGAAAAAGGTGAAAGAAGATATCGATTAAAGCTTCATTAAGACAAGCATAAACTTTCCTCTTGTCCCATATAAGTAATTAGAGGGACTAGCTGGAGGAGGAAAGGTATGAAGAGAATTCGAATTATCTCTTTTGCACTCGCTGCGGTTGTATTGTTTTTTTTAGTCAAACAAGAATTTCAAATTACAAAATCGTGGCGTGCTTGGAATTTACCCTTATCAGGGAAAGTAATCGTATTAGATGCTGGGCATGGTGGACCAGATGGAGGGGCTGTTGGTGGAAAGGATATTATAGAAAAGGATATTACGCTTGAAATTACAAAAAAGGTACAAGACTATTTACAAGAACAAGGTGCACTAGTCATTTTAACGCGTGAGGGAGATTATGATTTAGCTAACAAAGATACAAAGTCATATAGCAGACGTAAAGCAGAGGATTTAAAAAAACGTGTAGAAATCATCAATAAACCTGATGTAGACTTTTTTGCAAGTATTCATTTAAATGCTTTAACTAGTAGTGGATCGAAAGGCGCACAAACGTTCTATTACCGCTCTTCAATTGAAAATGAACGTGCTGCAAAATTTATACAGGCTGAATTGAGAACAAGTTTAGAGAACACGAATCGTTCTGCTAAGACTATTTCGCATGTGTATTTATTAAAGTATTCTAAAACACCAGGTGCTTTAATTGAAGCTGGCTTTTTATCGAATGTGAACGAAAGGTATATGTTAAATTCGGAGAAATATCAGCAAAAGGTAGCAGCTGCAATATACCGTGGTATATTACGTTATTTCACGGAAAAAGGAAATCCTCCAGAATAAGGAGGATTTTTTTGAGCTTCTCTCGTTAACGAAGTTTTCGGAAAATATGTTATACTGGAAATGTAAACGCATTTATTTCAAGAATAAGCAGAGATAAATTCAATTAACATTACGTTATTTTTCATACAGGGGGCTGGGCTAATTATGGTAACGAAAGAGCAAGTGGTTGAAGCGTTAGAAGGGATTGTAGATCCGTTTTTACATAAAACTTTAAAAGAAACAAGTGCAATTAAAGAGGTAACAGTCAAGCCAGAGAAGGAACATGTGAGTGTCAAAATTGCAATCGTAAAAACCGGTACAGCGGAACAAATGCAGTTGCAGTCTGGAATTGTAAAGTTAGTAAAAGAACTTGGGGCAGCAACAGTTGGACTTCGTTTTGCAGAATTTACAGAAGAGGAATTAGCTCAGTTTGCACCGGAACAAGAAGAAGAGCAAAGTGAATCTTTATTGTCACCTAATTCAAAAACAACATTCTTAGCGGTAGCGAGTGGAAAAGGTGGCGTGGGAAAATCAACTGTTTCCGTTAACCTTGCAGTTGCTTTAGCTCGTTTAGGAAAAAAAGTTGGTATTATCGATGCGGACATTTACGGTTTTAGTGTGCCAGACATGATGGGGATAGAAAAACGTCCTATCGTAAGAGGTGACAAGATAATTCCGGTGGAACGTTTAGGTGTAAAGGTAATCTCAATGGGCTTCTTTGTAGAGGATAATGCACCAGTTATTTGGAGAGGACCTATGCTTGGGAAAATGTTAAACCACTTCTTCACAGAAGTAGAATGGGGCGATTTAGATTATTTAGTACTAGATTTGCCACCAGGCACAGGTGATGTTGCGTTAGATGTGCACTCAATGTTGCCATCTTGCAAAGAGATTATTGTAACGACGCCTCATCCAACAGCTGCGTTTGTAGCAGCGCGTGCTGGAGCGATGGCATTGCGCACTGAACATAGTATTCTTGGTGTTGTTGAGAATATGGCATATTTTGAAAGTAAGGTAACTGGTGAGAAAGAATATGTATTTGGAAAAGGCGGGGGAGATAAGTTAGCTACCGAATTACAAACGAATGTTCTTGGTCGAATTCCGCTACAACAACCCGATTGGAATAAAGAAGACTTTGCTCCTTCAGTATATGAAGATACACATACAACGGGCATTATTTATAGTAAAATAGCTGAAACAGTAATTGATAAAACAGCTGTTACACAAAAATAAAGTGAAACTTTAATTAGTGGGGTTCACCTGTTACTGACAACAATAAGGCTTTTGTTGTTAGTAAACCTTTCACTTAACTAGAGGCGGTCCATTTTGTCTGTTAATAGTAAGATAAAGTAATAACGAGTGAACAATGTATACATTGTTCACTCGTTATTATAGTTATTATTTTTTACTGTTCTTCCTTCTTCTCGCCTTGAGAACCACCGTCACCGCCTGCTTCTTTCTTACCAGATCCGCCTTTTTCAGCTTTTTGCACACCTTTACTAATGATATCAATCATCTTGGCTTGGAAGAGTGGACTTTCAGCAGTTTCTGTTAGTACTTGTTGTAGATATTGACGGTATTCTTTACTCTTCATTGTTTGTAACATCATTTTTTCTACTTCAGGATTTTTCATAATTTCTATAACACCTGCTTGGTATTCAGGGTCTTTTAGTAAGGTTTTCATTAATTGAGTTTGTTCTTTCCCCATACTTTTAGCAAACTTTGATGAGAACTCAGGATCTTTAAAGAGCTTTTCCCAGAATTGTTGCCCTTTATCGGATACCATGGCATCTTCAATCGTTTTCTTTACTACTGTTTCATCTAGTATGAGTGCTTGTTTCATTTTTTCATCAGTTAATACATCTTGAATAGCTTTCTTACCTTGATCTGTTTTTAAAATATCAACAATCATTTTCTTTGTTTGATCGTAATCTAGTTCGGATTTCGTTTCTTTTCCTTGTGCGCATGCTGCAAGTGCGATAAGTAGAAAAGAAGAAACGAAAATGAATAGCATCCGTTTCATAAGTTGGAACTCCTTTCAGCACAGTTCTCTCTTTTTAATATAAATATCTTTAAGGAATTTATACATGAACATGGCTAGCTTTTTGAAATTGTCATTGATACAATTTAATTAGAAATATAAGGATAATGGGGGATGTGTTGTGAATAGCCGCAAGTGGGTACGACTATTTTTAACGACGTTGTTTCTTGGTGGGATTAGCACAGTTATTATTGGTTTTGTTTTGGAGTGGGACAAGTACAATGAATTTTTTAAAAATTTCGACGGTAAGGAGATTTTAGCAGTATCTTTCTGGCTGATGGGTGTAGGATTTATTTTTAGTGTTATAAGTCAAATGGGATTCTTTGCATATTTAACAATCCACCGTTTTGGACTAGGGATGTTTCGCTCATCTTCTTTATGGAATGCAGTCCAGCTCTTCTTTATTGCATTCGTATTATTTGATTTTGTGTATTTAAGATCTGTACTTATTGCAAATGGGGAAGTCTCGTTAGGGAATAACATACTTGTTGCTGGAATATTATTTGTGTTTGGAGCAATTGTTGCTTATGTAAAAAGTAAAGAAACAAATAAAAAAGCATTTGTGCCAGCTCTGTTCTTTATGGTTGTTGTAACAATCCTTGAATGGGTACCGGCGCTTCGGATTAATGATACAGATTGGCTATATTTAATGGTTATACCGCTATTGTTATGTAATGCGTATCAATTACTTGTATTACATCGTTTAATCGGAAAAACAAGTAAATCAGCTTAATAGAGAGAGGTTTTATACACCAGCAGTTATAATGCTGGAAATAGTATGATTAAAAAAGCTCTACCACCTTCTTGAAAGGTAGTAGAGCTTTTTATGCGTGAAGAGTAGTAGGGAAGAAGCTACTTCACATCTTCACTTTTCGTACTTGTGTTGGAAATAAGTTGTGACACGGATATTTGCTCATATCCATCACTTTTTATTTTTTGCAGGAGCAGCGGTAAAGCTCTATTTGTTTGAAGGGCAGAATCGGATGCGTGTAATAAGACGATATCTCCACCTTTCAAATTATTAGAGACAGTGGAAACGATGTTATTTACACCTGGGTTTTTCCAATCGTTTGAATTATTACTCCAATGCACGACGGTGTATCCAAGTGATTCTGCGATTTTAAGGGTTGCTTTGTTAAATTCGCCACTAGGTGGACGTAACAGCTTGACTTGTTTTACACCAAGTTTCGTAAAAACATCTTGTGCTCGTAAAAGGTCTCGTCTTATTTCATTTGTCTCTAGAGAAGTATAGGATGTGTAATTGTACCCCATACTACCAATTTCGTGTCCGTCTTTCATGATTCGCTCTACAATATCGGGGTGTCTTTCGGCCCATGCAGCAGAAAGGAAGAATGTTGCATTCTTAATTTCTCTTTCTTTAAGAGTATCTAGGATTGGAATTGCTTTTTTGTCTCCCCAACTAATATCAAACGTAAATGCAACGTGCTTTTTAGCGGTGTCTCTTTTGTAAATTACTTTAGGGCCTGTAGCAGTTGAAAAAGCAGATTCATGTGAATATGTTTTTAAAAAGAGTAGCCATGCTGTAAATAAGGACAGTATCACTATTAAGCTAATGTGTTTAAAATTTCTCTTACTCGTAATAAAAAAGAAAAACATAATATTACGCCCCTTTGTCCAATCCTTTTCAGTTACATATATGCTGTAAATATAAAAAAGAGAACAAAGGATTAATATCGTAAGTAGTGGATATAATGGATGATAGGATTGTGATAATTGAAAATGAGCGGAACGTTTATTGTTGCGTAAGGAATTATTGAGGTGATTGTTTGCTTGGGCTGATGTTGACAAAAGAAGAAAGAAAAGAAATGGAATACATATTGAAGAGAGAATTAGAGGAACTTTTATTTGATTTTGAAGATGAGCGTATTCATGAAGTTGTAAAAAAAGCCATGGAAGAAAGATATAAAATCATTTTCTGTTTATTCCGGAGAGTAGCTAACACAGAAGAATGTATTCGTTATGTAAGAAAAAGAATTTTTTATTAAAAAGTGTTGACGTTAACGGTTTGTATATGGTAAATTAATAACCGTCGCTGATGCGAAAACGCAGAAAACGACAAAAAAGAAATTTAAAAACTTAGTTGACATTGAAAAATGAAGATGTTAACATAAGGAAGTCGCAAATGAGCGACTAAGTAGTTCTTTGAAAACTGAACGAAACAAACAACGTGAAACGTCAATTTTTATTTTAGATGCTAGACAAACTAACTTTATTGGAGAGTTTGATC